>NZ_QJSM01000032.1 GCF_003205235.1 Thermoplasma sp. Kam2015
GATATTCTTATTTTTTATATATAATGTTTCATCTAATAATAAATTATTTTTAAATAAATGAGGAAAATCGATGCACAATGGCAGATGTCAAAATTCTAATATTAGGTGGGAGGTTCGGTGGGCTACAGACAGCCTACGATCTCAAAAGATATCTGAAGAACAAAGCAGATATCAAGATAATAGAGAAGAATAGGTATGTCTATTTTCGTCCTGCACTTCCGCATGTAGGAATAGGGCTTGAACGTTCTGAGGATCTAAGGATAGATCTCACGAAGGTTTTACCGGAGAGAGGCATAGAGTTCGTACAGGGAACTGTCACGCGCATAGATCCCGAAAGAAACTTTGTGGAATACGCCAAGGAAGGGGGTGGAGGATACAAGGAGAAATACGATTTTCTGGTTGTAGCTCTTGGAGCCCACCTGGCCAGCGAGATGATAACCGGATTCGATAAATACGGATCAAGCGTATGCGAGGCGGATCTCGCCGAGAATATGTGGAAGAAACTTAAGGATTTTAAGGGAGGAAATATAACTCTTGGATCTGCGAAATTCATCCAGGATACAAAGAACAGACCTACAAATACGCCAGATAAATATGCACCCATAGCTGATTCAGCCTGCGAAGGACCAGTTTTCGAGATGTCGATCATGCTCTATGATTACTTCAAATCAAAGAACATGCTGGATAAGGTCAAAATGACGGTGTATTCACCAGGTGAATATCTGAGCGATTTATCACGAACAAGCCGTGCCACGGTAGCCTCGATGTACAAGGGAATGAACATAGAACTTATAGATAACTTTGTTGTGAAGGAGGTGACCGAAAAGGAGGTTATCAGTGAAGACGGCAGGAGACTTCCTTCGGATATAAGTTTCATATTGCCACCTTATACCGGGCAGAAAATCGTAAAGGATGCCAATCTGGGCGATGATGTTGGTTTCGTGCTTACCGGAACTGATATGAAATCTGTGAAATACGATAATATCTATGCGGTGGGTGATGTAAATGCGCTTATCGTACCGAAGATGGCATCCCTTGCTGTAAAAACTGCAAGAATAGCTGCTGCCAACATAGCCAACAGATTTGGATTGTCTGTGCCTGTAGAAGTATACGATCCGAAGATCGTATGCGTGGCTGATAGCCCATACGGTAACTACGCCGTTGCAGTGACAGATTCCACCTTCTACGGAGGGAACATTTCTGAGGCCATACCTTCAGCCGCAAATCACTTGAAAAAGACGCTGTTCACAAGATATTTCTTGTGGAGTAAGGGAGATCTCGCTATGGATAAGTATTTAACAAGTTGGTGATCATATGTCGTTGTTGAGTCAGCTTGATAATTTGAGTAAGATTACGCCGGAAGATATAGAGGTAATGCAGAAATTTTCCAGAATAGCACAGAAGCTTGAGAGACTGGGGCTGCTGGATGTGCTGGAAGGCATTCTGGACGATGATAGAACCATAAGCGCCATAACATCCTTCCTCACCAGTGATACCATGCTCGAGATACTGGTCAACAGAGATAATATTGTAAAACTTATAGCCCTGCTTTCCAAGAACGAAACCTATGCCAATATCTCTGCGATCCTCGAAAAACTTAGCTGAAAATAATATTTTTATGATTTATTTCTTAGAATTAACAGATCAGGTGGGCTATATCACATATTCATCTAGCAGGGCCACGTATAATTTTCTTGGAATAATTCTTCAACATTAGCCTCATACTGAAGGCGGACAAAAAATGAAAAAGTAAATAAATGGGATATAGATTGCGTTAAAATCAGGTGTAAGAATGGCACGAATGCATACGAGGAAAAGAGGCAAATCAGGTTCAAAGAAGGTTTATGGTGTTCAACCGACCTGGATTCAATACAGTAAAGACGAGATCATAAACACAATAGTTAATCTGAAAAAATCGGGAGTTCCACCATCCGTGATCGGGATTAAACTGAGAGATCAGTACGGCATTCCGACTGTTAAAGCAGTACTTAACACTAAGCTTGGGAAAATACTCGTGGAAAAGGGCCTCAAGGACGAGGTACCGGAGGATCTGGCGAATCTCATAAAGAGATACAATAATGTGGCAAAGCACGTGGATCTGAATCCCAAGGACCAGGCCAATAAGAGGGGAAGAGACCTCATAATGGCCAAAATGCTCCGCCTTGTGAAATATTACAAGAGGACGGGAGTACTTGATGAAAAGTGGAACCTAAGTAAGGTTCTGAGATGATTGAAGACCTAATTCCAAAAGAATTATACGGTAAGTATGTGAAGGCCAGGGATATGATCCTTGGTTCCGATTTTTTGCGTGTTATTGTTCATTATGATGGAGATGGAACGAGTTCAGCCGTTATCTTAACAAACATGCTGAAGAGATTGAATAAGAAATTTCATCTTAGCTACATAAAGGAGCTGAACGAGGCTGGTTTCAGATCGTTCATAACCGATGACACTACAATCGTAGCCGATGCTGGATCCGACCAGCTCAGATTCATACCGGATAAGGAGAATGTCATTGTCCTTGATCATCACTTCTATACTCAAGGAAGCTGGAAGGGCCTAAATATAAATGCTAGGGATCATGGGGTGGATGGCACCCATGAGGCCTGCGGATCGACCATGTCCTATATAATGGCGCTTGTGATTGACGAGAATAATTCAGACCTCTTCCCATTCTTCATGAGCGGGCTGATTGCTGACAAGCAGGATCTTGGAGGAATAACCGGCCTGAACCAGAAACTTGTCGAGGCCTATGGTACAAAATTCAGAAAGGAACGCACCCTTAACTTAGAGGGATCCTCCATAAAGGATTCACTAACGTACTCTACAGATCCTTTTTTCAAGGATATCACAGGTTTTCCTGATAATGCTGAAGCCTTTCTGAGATCCATCGGTATGAATCCTGAAAAGAAACCGCAGGATCTCTCGGAGGATGAAAAGCGCTTGCTAGCCAATGCCCTTGGATTGAGACTGCTTAAACAAAAAGCTGGTTTTGAAGCTCTATCATACATAGAGGGCGATATTTATTATTTTGATTCTGGATATTCATCAAAACAGCTTGCTTCCATAATTGACGGCAATGGTAAAATGGGTAAAAACTCGGTTCCAGTGGCATATTTTCTGGGCTTTCCCGAGTTCAAGCAGGAGATGGAAACAAACTGGAAAATGTTCAAGACTAAAATAATTGATTATGCATACAGATCTATAGCAGAAATGTTCAATACCGCACATATCTCGTATTTCTATGCCCCTGAGTCAGAGATGGCTGGAGCCATCTCAGGCATAATAATGCTTTACCTAGCGGATCAATCAAAACCGGTGATTGGGTTCAGTGTAGGAAAGGACGACACAAAAGTATCATCTCGCGGCACTAGAAAGCTCGTGGCCAAGGGCCTAAATCTTTCAGTGGTCATGCGCGAAGCTGCTTCAGCAGTAGGTGGATCTGGTGGCGGGCATGATATAGCAGCAGGTGCTGTGATTCCAAAGGGCAGAGAGATACAGTTCTTAGAGGTGGCTGAGAAGATCGTGGAATCACAGATAGGTAAAATAGCTGCAAAGGCCAAGTAAAATATTATTCTTCATAATTTATATATAAATTTTACCGAAAAAAATTTAAATGATGATTCGATAGTTATATGAATGCCAAGAGTTGGGATAATAACATCTGACTTCAAATTCTACCATGATGTTATAAATGAACTTAAATCTTGGAAAATACCGTTTGTAAGCTTGGATCTGAAGGATGGAATTCCAGACGATGTTGTTGTGATCTTAAGTTCAATCAGGGACGATATTGATCTGCCTGGTCAGGTAAAGGCTCAGGATGGTATTGATGGAATAAGAAGGGCTATACCCAGACTTCTCAATAAGACCATGTTTAAGGATCTGATCATCGGTATTGATCCTGGCCCAAAACCTGGTATTGCAGTGTTCGGTGATGATGTTCTGCTGGAGGCCTTCGAGTGCCCAACAGTATTTTCGGTCAGAAATTTTGTTGACTCAATAAGTATGAGCTATAGCTATGAAAATATAATGATCAAGATAGGAAATGGCGATAAGCCAAATCGAGAGATCATAATGAGCAGACTATCAGATGTGGATATCGCCATAGAGATAGTGAACGAAAAAAACACCAGCACGCCACACAAGATCCATGATAATGCACTTTCTGCCGCCAGAATAGCACAGATAAACGGTTTTTATCCCACAAAGAAAATCCCAATAAAATTCAGCAGAAAAAATGTATACGAAAAGGAGTTCACAACGTTGAGAAATGTAATAGAAAACAAAAACATGTTGGATAGACATGAAAACAGTAATACCCAGACCTGATCAAAGATCATAAAAAGGGAAGTTATATCTGAGGAATACCATTGTTTTCGTATCAAGTAAATGATTATATCACATATTTGTTAATATTTTGTTGGGTATACCTTTTCTTATTTCTTTGATCTTTTCCATTTGGGCTGATTGCGTCCTCTGTTCGATCCGAGGACCATTACCACCATAAATATCAATACGACGCCAAATACATAGAATATCCAGTCATAGTTCGGCGGGGTTCCGTAGTAAAATTTTGTAGTTATGGAGTTTGCATTCCCATCTATTTTGATGTTGGCGTTGTTCAAGGTGACCGTAAGCGTATGTGATCCATGACCAAGATTGGGATTAACGTATGTGACGTTAACCTCCACAGTTGATCCTGGCATTATTTTCGGCACCGTCTTTTGAATTACGGGGACGCCATCCACATAAAACGTTGCCGTAACATTGTAAACTGGATATGCGGATGGATTACTCAGAGATACATGGAAATAGATAGGTGAAACAACCGAGATCGTTATCATCTCTGAATAATTCTCCTGGATGCCATCGAATTCAGCAGATGTTACTATGTAGAGATAAAGTGTCTGTGGAACATCTGGAGCCGTTATACTGGCAGTGTAATTATATTTTGATGGGTAATACTGATGTATAGTGTTAGTTGGGCTTATTCCAGTAAGATTCGTACCAGCTATATAAATCGTGTAATTATAATTGCTGAATCCAGCTGTACTTGTTATTGTTATATTGAACTGCTGGCCTGTGCCGACATACGATGGGAAACTCACCTGACTCGAGTAGAAGGGCGCGGTCTGTGCATTGGCCGCAGTTCCTGCCATTCCGATCATAAGAAGTGCGATCACTGCCACAAAGATTATCGATTTGTTCATTTCCTGCGCCTCCCCCTGTATGCTGATACACTTAGACCAACTATGACGGTCACAGCGATCAAACTCAAGCCGATTATGAGGCTAAGATATGGATTCGATGTATAATTGCTTATTACTCCATTGCCACTCGCAACCACGCTTGCCTTTGAGAGCTGTGGATAACTGGCATTCAGCGTTAAACTATACGTGGTATTATAACCACTGACCACAACCTTAACTGAAACCTGCGGCGCCGGAGTGCTCGTTGTGGGTATAAGAGTTATATTCACCGATCTGGAGCTGTATGCAGGTATAGTAACATTGTATGGATACTTAACAGAATAATCTAGCAGCGAAAGATTGTTTATCTCAGCCGCAGATATATTAAGATTTACCGTTATGTTCGCATTGCCGGTATTGTTTATTATAACTGGTAATTCAAGATAAGTCCCATTCACTGAACTTATTCCGGCAGAGACATCGAAAGCAACAAGAGATGGAAAGTTTGCGTAAAGATATTTGGTAGTATTACCGCCATTATAGGTTATATTCACTGGGATGCTTATTTGCCCGGAGTTCATCATCTTTAGTGGAGTTATGTTTGCGGTTACATTATCTTCCTGCCCAGGGATCAACATCAACTTTCCATCGCTTATGTTCTTACCGAAGAATATCATGCGAAACTCACTCAGATTACCGGATGAAAGCGTTATATTTACGATTGAATTCCCAGTATTCATAATTGTGAAGTTATAGCTCAAAGGATAGTAGATAATCGTTCCATTTTTGATAATATATTTAAAGGTCTTTATCTTGGAAATTTGAGTTATAGAGAATGAAAAGACCTTCTCTTTGACCAAATTAAGGTTCACATATGTTTGACCTTTTACGTATACGGTGGAAGAGCTGGCGAATGTTATGCTAACCGTCTCTGATGGGAAACTTTCGCTACTGCTTATCTGTGAAGAAACGGTATAATTCCCTATCGGCAGATAGATGTATCCGATCGAGCTGTTTACATTTATGTTAGCATTTCCAGAAGAAATTGAGACGTTCAAGGGCTCCTGTACTCCATCTACAGCCGTCAACATGAAGACTTTGTAGGAGTTGGTCATGCTTGCGTTGAATGTCTTTGACCTTTCAAATGGGCTTATGGATAATGAACCGAAGTAACCAGTACTGTACGTGCGACTCAATGCATATACGGTATAATCTCTCGTAGGAACCTTGAAATATGCTATGCCCGTACCGTTTGCATTGGCTCCGGAGTAAAAAGAACCATTATAATACAGGTAAACTGTGGAATATGGATGATCTGTATCTATCCTCAAATTGGTCATGACCTGGACAAGCGTGACATTTATTGTTTCATTGGTGTTTGCATTCAACGTTACATTTGAATATCCTGTTGCATAGAAGGATCCAGTGTAATTGGAAAGAGCACCGGAGAATGTTATATGGTAACTCCCTGCCGGTAAGACCAGACTGGATAGGCCTGATATCCTGTATCCATTCCCTGAAACAGTATAATTGCCTAAAATGCCAAGGTCATTGCTGATGTTGAGATAGAAACCAGATGCCGTGGTTATGTTGTTTATCTGAATATTTCTCGTCACGTTAAACATAGAGAGATGGTAGCTTGAACCTGAAATATAATATTCCTCGTATGTTCCAACAGGAATAATTCCTAACATAACACGCGAACCAGTTTGACTGAACAGATACAGGTTGCTTAGATTGCTAGATACATTGGCTAATATCTGAACAGGTAGCTTTATCGTCCTTGATGCAGCTATTGGACGATCATTATATTTTATGATGTTTGTAGCATTGTGAATCGTTATTGTGTATATTCCTGGTAGAACGGATCCAACTATGACGCCATTGATCAGTGAAAGGTTATAATCGTACTCTCCTCTAAGATCTACATAACCGTTGAACACCGCTGGAATAGATGAATTGTATAGCGTTATATCAATTGGAATGTTAATTGGAGTCATACCGAGGGTCATGGCGGGTGCCAGATTTGTGACGGTGTAATTTTCAAAGTATGGAGATATCACCTTTATTGACGGGCTCCCGGTATTGGATGCATAAACTATATCAGTATATCCTGAAGGCGTAATTGGCACAGCTTCAATAGGGGTCCTGTATGAGTAAAGAACGATATAACCATTCCTTATAGAAGAATTTGAATCGTAAGATGGGCTAACACCGGAGTTATATAAAACTATACCGGTTAATGTTGAGTTGACAAGATGCATCTGATAAGTGAGGCTGCGCATCAATGGGACTTTAATATTCGCCGAATAGCTCTGACCGGCCACAACACTTGATGAATATATGGAATAATATCCATCGGGTAGACTGATATTAAACTCAGAGCTGCCACTGTACTGGTAATATATGAAAGAGTTGCCAGTAACTATGGAATAGTATCCAGAGCTCAAAGATATGTTGGTGACATTTGATTCCAGGGAAATCAAGCTGGACGGATATCCAGAGATGTTCAATTTTGTATCGGTTGTAAATGTATACGTTCCAAGGAACGCATATCCATCTCCGTAACCGTATACGGTATATGATCCGGACGGTATGGATACTGCATAACTGCCATTGCTTATATCAACAGAGGCAGTTACATTTCCATAGTTTCCGTCTGAAAGAAACTTGAGCGTTGAAATATTAGAGGCAATACCACTGACATGAACGACAGGATACGCGTTGGCTGATATGTTAATGAATTCGTTCCAGCCGGAAAGCGACTCAAAAATCGTGTCGGTTGTTGAATTCTGATCCATGGCATTTATCTCATAGTTGCCAGAGGGAAGATATATCAGATAATGGCCATTTTCTGCGGATACTTCATTATAAGGAGCACCGTTAACGTAAATCGTGAGACCATTTATGGGCGTATTACCTACCAGAACGGTCAGATTCACTGTATTCATTGGAACGTATGCGTTGTATACGTAAGACCCTCCCACAGTTGTATTCGCTATAGTAATGTTTCCATAATATTTTCCATCAATTATTGCGGATACAGAATAATCATAAGGAGGTATACTATTAAATTCATACTGACCGTTAACAACGTTTTTGCTAATCGTATAGTTGTATGTCGAGTTGTGAAGGATCACAGTTCCAGTATTAACATGCACGGTTGATGTTCGATTGTACGACGTCCTGTAAGTATATCCCAGGTTACCACTTATTGTTGTGTTCTTTATCACAAAATTGTGTATAATATAATAATCTGGCAAACCACTTGTCAAATTGACCGATGTTGAGATATGCTCTGCCTGCGCATCTGATATATGAACCTTCCAGTATGAGATAACATTAGATCCTATGAGTGTAAGTGGATCCAACGTACCTGTGCTTATAACAACTGTATCATTTCCTGGAAGACCTATTAAATTGTAATACCCAGTTGAATTAGTGATTACACGTTCATGGGGTATACCATACTGATCGAATATAGTGACGTAAACCCCGCCAACACCAGAACCAGATTCTGTGGTAACTCTACCGTTTATATATGCACCTGGATAATAGGCAACGATCGGATCTGCACCATTATATATTTCGGACAGCGGTGGCAGAAGCTGAGCCTTTCCCTTACCTTCAGATGTAAGGGTATACGCTTCCTGGATCGGTACTATCTTCCATGCGTTTGGATGAGCAGTTGTATTGTTATATGGATTGTAAGGAACACCAAGGTATACAAGCTCGAAGTTGCTCATATTCCAGGCAGGCATTATCTCGTACTGTCCAACCCCATACGAAATTCCAGGAATACCGTTGGACTGCCCCACCGCTGAAGGCGGATATCCGACCAGAAATCTGTATATTGATGTGTTATAAAATGCTGGGGTATACGTTATGTTAAACCCAATAGGCGTAAGATCTGTCGGTAACTGGTTGAGCGGATATGTACCCTGATCAGTGGATGCGTAGATCTGATAATATGTGTATGGAACTATCTCTCCATCATAGGTATATGTTGCCTGATCTGTAAGGTATGCTGGTGCATAAAAGATACCCGGGTTATCACCAGAGAATGGGAAAAGATTGTGATCGATCTGGATATACTGAATTGAATAACCTGTAACATCTTCAAGGGCAGCATAAAGATCGCTGAGTGTATTGAGACTAAATGTACTGGCAAGATATCCCCTAAGGAATCCATAGTAGATATTGTCTGGTGTTGAAGAATTAATGAAATTTCCATAGATGCTTGTGTTCGAAAGTACGGTGGAGGTAAATGATGCAGGATCAACATATGATCTATATACAATCTGGGCAGCTTTTGATCCCAAATATTGTTTGATCGTCGAGTTTATTGGGGCAAAATTGTGGTAATTAGCTTCATAGCCTTTTATCAATCTTGCTATCATCACGCCAAGTATCTGACTCTGATTTCCAGATAGCAGTATCTGACCAGCTGGAACGTAACCCTGCTGGAAGTCATCCGCCACCGTTGGATGCTGTCCTTCTAGAACTTCCTGGAAACCATAATCCCACCAGTTAACGTACGCTGGCCTCTCATCTATAGGAACATTGGTGTTCTGCGTAGATAGCCATGCGAAGGACTGAGCCAGCGGCTGAGATGAATTGGCTATGTAGAAACCTGATGAACCAAAGTATTGGGCGTTACTCGAATTGTTGGCCCTGAGGAAAGGTGGAAGCTCATGATAGATCTGAGAATTTATTGTTGAGGCACTGTTTTCCGGTATAGCGGCATTTACCATGCCAATACCGGAAGGTATTATAAGCACCAATACCAGTATTATTGCGAAGCTTGCATGAACCCAGTTTATATTTCCCTTCAGCGTCTTCTTCAGCGTAGAGCTTCCAATGTTTCTCTTTCTGACCTCTGTTAGCTTGGCCATGTCTATGAAATAGATCAATACGGCGCCACCTAGAATCCCATAAGCTGGAGCTGCAGTAATATTGAACCTTGCTGCTTCGAAGCTCATATAAATTGAGACCAGAGAGAAGACTAGAATAAACATAAGTATGTCGGTTTTTTCTTTCACGTATTTGTACAATACATAGACTATTCCGCTCATTCCAAATATGAACTGAGCCACACCGAAACTATTTATATATTCACCAAGCGGTAGCGGAGCTGCCTCTGCTATCGTGGTATAGACCCTCGTTTTGATGAAATAACCTTCTCCGGATATGAGAGTATGCATAGTGGTTGGTTCCAATTTGAGTAAGACGAAGAAACCACCCAGAGAAACGGCTATGGTCAACGGAACTGTTATCACCCATGGTTTCCTGCCAATTATATTTATTAGGATAAGGAATGCGATACCAAGTACCGCCATCTGCACCTCTGGGGTATACCAGCCAGATATAAGCCCTGAACCGTAGTAGTAGTAAGCGCCCATCAGAAAACCAAGAAACATAGACAGTGTCGTTATATAGGTAAGATAGCCCGTAGGCTTTCTTGTGAGAAGATTTATCACAGACTGAACGACTACATATATAAGTATGATTACCTGAATGTAGGCATAACCCTGCCAGGAGAGCATCAGCCCCCCCAGAGCAGCCCCAGACAGGAGGGCATAGATAGTAGCTTTCTTATTCTTGGAATAGTAGGAAATTATGGACGGCAAATATGACTTTACATCCGATAGTTTATTTATAAATAGGCCTTTCTTGGCATTTTTTATCGCCATCTCAAAGAAGTATATGGCCAGGAATGCGAATAGGAGCTCTGGAGTGTGCATTCTACCATCGGTCAATATACCGGCAGATAGGTTTCCTGGCATAAGTGCATACAGGAATGCTGCTATTATACCTGCCTTTTTACCGAAGGCCTCCTTTGCCATCAAATAAACTGGTATTATAAGAAGCGCCCCGAATACCGCATCGAACTCGGCGAATGCGTAATATGCAGCCTTATATACACCAAATATAGGTGAAAGTATAGTGGCTACAAACGCTATCATCCAGTGAAAGAATGGTGGTCTCGGATTTCCTGCCCCAATAGGATAATTGAGGAACAATTCATGCAATAACTGAGTGTGGTATGTTAATATATATTGAATAATATAATAATTGAAATACGGATCACTGCCACCCGAATTGTTGAGAAACGGGTAGTCAAAAGCCTGCGACCAAGAAAAGAAGTTGGCCATAAAGAGATAGAAAACAAAGATTATACCCAGTATTATCTCTGTTTCGTATCTCTTGAATATCAATGTAAGATCGAATTTGTTTTCGTTTCTCTCTACAGTTTCAAACATACAGCGAAACCTCTAATCAAATCTCTATATAAAAAACTGATCGATTGGGTTAGAATTGGTCTTACAGGATGAATAAATAATTGTTATGAATTCACTCAACCATTGATGCAAGTTAAACTATATCTTGATGGATATCAGTACCGTATATTAAGACCAGATGTTGAGGGGAGATATGGTAAGGCTGACGTCTCTCTCCATAGTGAAGGCGGGAGTTTTTACATTTATATAGAAGCACCTGATACAGGATCGCTGAGAACTTCATTGTCCTCAATTGCGAGACTATTTCATGTGATAGATAGGATGGAGGGATTAATTAATGGTTGAACCAAATATAAGTGCATACTTGCAGAATCAATTACGCCAGGCCCAGGAACTTGAAGAAAATATAGAAAAACTAGCAACACAGAGATATCAACTTGATCTAAGTCTTAAGGAGATGCAGAAGACGCTTGACGAATTGAATAAACTCGATGAAAGTACTCCAATATATCGCACCGTGGGATCTATTTTATACAGAGTGCAGGATAAGAAAAAGCTGGTAGATGAATTGGATGAGCAGATAGAACTGGCAAAGATAAGAATAAGTACACTCGAGAAACAGCAGAAATCACTTGAAGAAAAATACAAGGAACTACAGAATGCAATAAGGGATAGATATAATCAGGAGAATAAGAAAGGTGCCACAAATTGATAGATTTCCTGGATGTCCAGAAGGAGCTCCCATCCATTGGTGTGAGGATCAATAGGGTTGGGGTAAAGAAGATAAATTTTCCACTGAAACTCGGCGAGGATTTCGCTTTCTTAGTTATCGATCTATTTGTTGATATCCCTGAAACAAGAAAAGGCGCTGACATGTCCAGAGCAGTGGAATCCATCCACAAGGTCCTTAATAGCTGGTCAGATAGCGAAAGAATAGGAGAAATAGGTATTGCCATATGTGATGAAGCCCTCTCAAGGTTCAACTATTCAGAAAAATCAGAGAGTTACATTGAAATAAACTATTTCAAAAGGGAAAAGGATAGATACCTTGAATATAAAATATATTTACATTCAATTAAAAATCGTCTTAATACCCTAAAAAACGAAATTGGGATGTCCTATGTTACGATGACGGCCTGCCCATGCGCCATGGAAACCACAAGAGCATTGATCAGTAAGGATAATCCGGAACTATCGGATTATCTGATATCTATTCCAACCGTTACTCATAATCAGAGAAATATTATAAAATTATTTGTTGAAAACAAAGGGAACAATATCTCTATATGGCAACTTGCAAGCATAATAGAAAATGTTCAGGGTAGACCGCTCGATTCGCTTCTTAAAAGGATTGATGAAGGAAATCTTGTCTATAGGGCTCATAAGAATCCAAGATTTGTTGAAGATGTTGTACGTGAAATAGCCTATGTGGCTGCCAATTCTCTGGCAATTCCAGACGAAGCGAAGATAAGAGTATCATCCGAAAGTGATGAGAGCATACACCCACATAATGCGTTCGCAGAACTAGAACTGAGCGCGGGTGAACTTAGAAGGATCTCCAGAAAATAATCAAATTGCCCATGCCCAAGAAAATTTCATCTTTACATTTTTTCTCCAATCAGATCCATTATCTTTTTTCTCACCAATGACGAGCTGTTGAGATCTCCATCATATTTCGAGATGCGAACTATGCGTGCTTCCACTCCAACTTTTTGCAGCTGCCTGTTAAGTCCTACTTCATCAAATTTTTGATCGTACCCTAGAGTTATTATATCCGGTCTGACTTCGAGTACTGTTTTCATCATATCGTCTTCATGACCAAGGATCGCATAATCAACTGGTTTAAGTTCGGATACAAGCTTTAATCTGGAGTTTTCGTCAAAAATAGGCGACTTACCATTCTTTCTCGCAGTCTTATCCCTTGCCACTACCACAACCAGCATATCTCCCAGTTTCTTTGATTCCTTCAAATAATGAATATGACCAAGATGTATGATGTCGAAAACGCCGGTTGCCATTACCTTAATCATCAGCGCCCTATTTTAAGATTGTAAATAAAGATTTCACCACCCGTCATATATTCACTTCTAAAGATCTAATCTTGATATGATGAAATACTCCTATATCCAGAGAGGTTATTCCCACATAAATGATAATCAGACGCTACAGAAGATCAGACCTCGATAATATAGCAGTGCTGGAAAAGAGGGCTTTCACTGTCGGCCCATATTCCAAACGTTATCTCAAAACTGTGCTGGAGTATCCTGGATCGATAAGCATGGTGGCGCAGATAAACTCCTCGATATGTGGTTATCTGGTAGCACTGCCACTGGATGAAAGATCCATAGATATAGAGAGCATAGCAACAGATCCCGACTGCAGGGGCCTGGGCATAGCAAAGCGTATGATTTCCATGCTTATAAATTGGGCTTGCAATGAATATGAAAACATAATTCTCGAAGTGAGGGACAAAAATACTGAGGCCATATCGCTGTATCTGAAAATGGGATTCGAAATCATAGAATTTCTCAATGGATATTATCATGAATCCTATAGAGGATCAATAAATGCTTATCGTATGAAAAGAAATTGTAAAGAAAAGACTGCTTGATCCATGATTCAATCAAAATCGTGATTTCTCTCCATTTCGCTGTAAACTCCGGCTATTTTCTGTGCTGTTCTCTGAAGATCTTCAAAAGATACTTCCAGTCTCCCCCATTTGAAAGGTTTATCACACCATCTCGGTATAACATGCACATGAAAATGCATGACTCTTTGATTTGCACACGATCCATTGTTCTGGCCTATATTGATGCCATCAGCTCCCATAGCTTTCATTACAGCTTTGGCAACCCTCTTGGCCATCAATTGAACTTCAATATAGTATCTTTGATCTATGTCGAAGATGTTCTCAAAATGTTCTTTCGGAATTACAAGGATGTGCCCAGGTTCAACAGGAGCATTGTCCATGAATGATATCACCATATCATTTTCGGCCACTATCGCTGCATTTCTCTTTATGATAATCTCCTTACAAAAAACACATGAATCGTCCAATACCATTTCGAAACACCCATGTTTATTCTGCTGCTCTGGCTCAAGGAATATTATCGATGCGACCCGTATATTTCAATATTCCTTACATATCCAGATCCTATGACTTATGCACGTCTTCCTAGGTCAATCAATTCAAAGTTAATATATTTGCCATTCCATCATACCTTAAGTATTCCTGACTATTCCAATTGTGCAAATTGGGATTTACGATGATTATTATCTCAGATGTTTCTTTTATTATTTAAGATCTTTCATAATATGGCTCTTCTTTTAGAAATTCCCATTAAGTTAAAATAGAATAATCAACTATGATCGTTATGTATGGGGTAAATGGAAAGGTTCTTTGGGCTGATCTCACAAATGAGAAGATGTGGGTTGAAGAGATCCCAGAACAGATATACAGGAAATATCTTGCCGGGGTTGGTCTTGGTGCCTATATACTCAATCGTGAAATAAAAAATAACATCGATGCACTTGGCCCCGATAATATATTGGGCTTCGTAACTGGAATATTCAACAGCCATAATGCACCACTCGGTGGAAGGTTAGAAGTGGTGGCCAAATCCCCAATGACCGGTACATGGGGTGATTCAAACTGCGGTGGAAAATTCGCTCCTGAATTGAAGAATACTGGTTTTGACGCACTCTTTGTTAAGGGTATAGCGAAGCACCCGGTTTACATAAAGATAGTGGATGATAATTATTCCATAGAGGATGCAAGTACGCTTTGGGGCAAAGATGCGTATGAAACGGAAACCGAGTTGAAGAAAATAGAGCCGAAAGGGCAGGCAATGGTTATAGGGGTACCGGGAGAAAAGATGCTCTACGCCGCTGCAATAATGAATGAATACGGAAGAGCCGCAGGCAGATCAGGGCTGGCTGCCGTTATGGGATCCAAGAAACTTAAAGGTGTGCTTGTACGTGGAACAAAGAAGATACCGGTATATGATGATAAGATGCTCACCGATACCATAAAGAAAGCTCAGATTCAGTTCAGAAATTCAATGAATCTAGTCAATCCTTGGCACATGTTCGGTACAACTCAAATTACGGAATCATCCCATCTAAATGGTGATACCCCTATCAAGAACTGGGCTGGTGTTGGCATAATTGACTTCGGCGAGGAGAACGCTCGCAAGATAAGCGGTGAGGAAATCAGGAAGGATGTCCTCAAATCATACGGCTGTGCGCAGTGCACACTGGCATGTGGAGGACATGTGAAGAGAGAGACAAGATATGGAACAGTTGAAGGGCATCGTCTGGAGTATGAAGGTACAGGTGCATTCGGCGGCCTGAACCTGATTGCGGATCTTGACGCTATGTCCATGTCCTTCGAGCTGTGCAATAGATATGGACTCGATATAATAACAACCGGGGCCGTGATAGCATTCGCCAACGAGCTGTATGAAAGGGGAATTTTAACCGAAAAAGATATAGGGTTCAAGATAGGATTCGGAAATTCAGATGCCGAGGTCAAGCTCACTGAGTTGATAGGGAAAGGTGAGGGAATTGGGAGAATACTTGGCATGGGACAGAGATATGCAGCAAAGGTCATAGGAAAGGGTGCTGAAGAATCTGCCATGGAAATAGGCGGGCAGGATCTTCCGATGCATGACCCAAGGCTGATGCCCAGCCTTGGAAATACCTATATCTCGGATGCCACACCTGGAAGACATACCGCTGGTGGTATAGGGTTCAACGAGGGCTTCGAGCTTGTCCTTCCATTCAAGCATAAGGAGAGCGGAACAAAGATCCCGAGATACGAGTATCATGGAAAGGCCCACTGGCAGCTGCTATCTGTGGCAGGACAGGAGATCCTGAATTCCACCGGGATGTGCCTGTTCTCCACCAATATATGGCCAAACAGCTATCCGTATCTTGAACTGATAAAGGCGATAACAGGATGGGATCTTACCGAAGACGATCTTGTGGAGATCGGATGGAGGATACAGATGGCCAGGCACATATTCAATGCTAAGCAGGGTATAAATCAGTATGAGATCAAGCCACCAGGGAGAGTCATGGGTTATCCACCTCTGAAAGCCGGTCCTACCGCTGGGGTATCCGTGGATTATGAGACTTTGAGAAACGAATATCTGTCCGAGATTGGATTGTCAAGAGATGGCAGGCCATCACCGGACGTCCTCAAAAAATTGGATATAGATCCGGAGATCGCTGTCGGTATCTGAAATCAGATGCCGATATAATATTGATTTACCCTAATCTTTCCCTTTAGTCTCATCGAGTTAAGAACGACCGTGCTTGAACTCATTCCCATGGCAAATGCGGCCAGGATCGGAAGGAATGAGTATATCCCCGTTCCAAAGATAGGTACCAGGATGCCAGCAGCTACAGGTATGAGCGCAGAGTTATAGAATATGGCCCAGAATATGTTCTGTTTGACCTTAGAAATGGTCTTCGATGATATATCGAATATTGCTATTATGGCCCTGAGATCATTTCTGAGAAGAACGAAGTCTCCCTGACTTCTCGTTATGTCTGATCCAGATCCCATTGCGACCCCAACATCGGCCTGATCGATTGCTATGGCATCATTCATACCATCCCCAACGAACATCACATACTCTCCTGATTCCTGGTATCTCCTTATGATCTCAGCCTTATCCTCTGGCCTCAAACCAGAATGTATCTCATCGGCACCTATGGTATCTAGAACGGACAGCGAGTTCTTGTTCCTATCGCCTGTAAGAACAGATATCCTTATGCCCATTGATCTGAGATGAGATATGGTTTCAACAGCCCCTGGACGCAATTTACTGCCCACACTCAGAATGCCTCTCTCTTCTCCATCAACATAAATCTTAATGTAGCCATCATCTCCTGATCGCACGGAGACATGATGCCCAGAGCAATCACCTTCTATACCGATCCCAGGAATTTCATTTACATTCGCAACATCCATCGATGTTGAGTTACCAGAATAATCTACTATTGCCCTTGCTACCGGATGGTTAGAATGCAATTCCAGTGCCGCCGCCATATGAAGGGCATTCATATCTCCATCGTAACTCAGGACATGCATCTCTGGTTCCGTTAGTGTTCCAGTCTTATCAAAGACTACCCTGTTCACCTTTATTACCCTATCCATTGCCCCCGTATTTTTCACCAGTATTCCAGCCTCGAAGGAACCCTCAGATGCTATCAGAAGTGTTATAGGGCCGGCAAGTCCAATTGCACATGGGCAGGCTATGACTATAACAGAAACAAATGCCAATACAGCTATTTCGATGAAATATGGATCTCCTATGGATCTAAGATAGAAGAACCAGAAGAGAAATGAAAGGCTAGCCGCTGCAAGCACAACTGGAACAAAGTAAGAGGAAAAGATGTCTGCAAGCCTCTGAATCTTTGTTCTTCCTGAGGAAGCCATCTTGATGAAAGAATATATCTTGCCAACAGTTGAATTTGCACCTACATTCTGCACCCTTACCGTAAGAATTCCGTTGAGATTTTTCGTACCTGCTGAGACGAAGTCACCCTCCCTTTTTGCCAGCGGCAATGCTTCACCGGTTATCATCGATTCGTCCACATCAGATGATCCACGATCTACCGTACCATCCACCGGTATTATTTCTCCAGCCCTGACCTCTATCAGATCTCCAGGATGAACATCTGAAGCAGGTTTGTCCTTCACACCCTCGCTGTAGACCACATGAATGGTGTCCGGAATCAGATCTATAAGCTTGTTTCCAGCCTCACTTGCCTTTGCCTTTGTAACATTTTCAATATAGGATCCTGTTAATATCAGGGATACTATGAAATCCGATGAATCGTAATATACCATGGAATGCGGTATGACATGCGGGAAGAACGTTATGAATAGAGAGAATGCGAACGCAGTGATAACGCCGAGAGACACCAGAAGATCCATGTTCCCGCTTTTTGTCTTTATGGCTCCCCATGCACCCTGATAGAACTGCGTACCAGAATAGAAAATTACCGGAATAGAAAGCAGAAGGAGAATGAAATCGCGGAATTTTATACCGCTGAGATATGTTAGAACCATCACGGCCACAGAAAATACCCATGCAATCCATAATTTTTTGGCGAGATCTTTCCCTTGTTTCTCTGGCTCCAGGAATTTGTCCATGCATGTCTTCGAACAGAAATAATATCTCGTTCCATCCCTATCAACATAGAGATCCGAGGTTTCGGGAACATACATACCGCATATAGGATCAGTAGCCATTTTTAAGCATTACCCACCATAAGTTAAGGCTATTCTGTGCATTTCGCAAAGGATACGTTTAAACGGGAATCAAGAATACTTGATTATGATAGATCCAGTGTGTGGAATGAAGGTTGATAAGAACGCAAGATACAGATCAAGCTACAATGGTAAAGAATACTACTTCTGCAGTGAACATTGCAAGATTGAATTCGATAAGAATCCTATAAAATATACAAGATAAAAAAGTTTATTAAGATAGACGAATTATAAATTTATGGCAAAATATGTTTTTAAATGTGCCGACATAGGTATGAACTGCGGCTTTGAAGCCTCTGCAAAGAGTATAGATGAATTGATGCCAAAGATCGTTGAACATGCAAAGACAGCCCATAACATAACGGAGATAAATGAGGATCTGAAGAATAAGGTCACAGCCGCAATAAAGAAAAAGATGTTCTGAACAGTCAATGAAATGAAACGATAGGTGTTCGTTTCGCCTATATTTTTGATCTAATTCACATAGTTAATTTTATAGATTATTATAATTGTATCTAAAAAATATCCGATATTTTCAACAGCTTTATGCGCCAGGATGATATATTGGTCATGCATTCTATTATTTGTTCTGATCCTGGTCTATAAAGAATTTCAGCTCTTTAAGAGATCTCTCTCTTATGGCCCTTGGTAGAGGATATTCGAAAAGCCTCTTTCCATGAGAAAGATATTTTACCATCAGATTTCGCATCATGCCACCACACGGACAGGCCTTTTCCTGAACATCCGCGGGTACCACTTCTACTCTGTTACATTTCTCGCATCTGAGCACGTTCTTCTTGCCTGACATTTTACCTCTCTTGGTCTCCGGCTTTCCATTAACCTCAACTATATCCATAGCAAAGTCGAAAGGCTTGGCAGATGATATTGAGGTTCCTACACCGAAGGCCTCAGCTCCTGCATCCCTCAGCCGCCTGACAGTATTCTCGTCAAGGCCACCCGATACCATTATCTTTATGTCCTTCCTGCCTCTGAGGGCTAGTTCCCATCTGACTTCTCTTATCAGTGCCTCGAAATTACCCCGTCTGGATGAGGGAGTGTCCAGCCTAATATAATCAACTTTATCGAAGAGCTCAGCAACTTTAATGGCAGCAAACTTCTCATCCATGTATGTATCTATGAGAAGAACGGATTTCTGCCCACTCTTCGTGTTCTCTAAAGTCAGCTTCCAGGCGTCCTCATCGCCTATCATTATGGAAAGGGCATGCGGCATAGTTCCAACCGGATCCTCACCTATAATCCTAGCACCAAGCACACCAGAAACCCCATCTGCACCACCGATATAGGCTGATCTATCTATCATGGGTGAGATGGCCGGATGCATCCTGCGTATACCGAACGAAAAGAATGGAAGATCACCGGCAGCCATTCTGACCTTTGAGGCCTTTGTTGAAATACCGGAGGCCTGGCATATAAAGCCCAATATCGCAGTTTCATACATTCCGAAATCGCAGTACTTTCCCTCTATTCTTATAAAGGGTACAGGCATTCCGTTGGCATCCCTTGGATATATTATGGTGCCCTCTGGTATTGCATAAAGATCCACATCTATATTCTCGAGAAGCTTGATCACCTCATCCAAGCCCGTGAAATTTATCCATGTATCCAGTGGCCCTGATATTGTGGCCTCCATAGATACTTCAAGATCCTTGCATCTATTTCCCAGTGCCTTTATTGTCCTTTCAAAATAAACGTCAGAGGCCAGACCCTTCTTTATCTCCTCATCGCTGGCAATGTTGAATGTATTCATCTTACCATCCCATCATCTGAATATATCGAATGTATATATAAATGGAGACTCGAACTTTTCTAATTCAACTGGCATAAACGTAGTATCGAATTAAGTCAGCTGCTCCTCGCTAAAGCTTCGGAGCTTGCAGCTGGGAGGGTCGAATGACCGAAAATAGCACCCGCCACAATAGGCTGGCTGACGGCAGCCCTGTTCCTGATGTTGAGGGAAGCAACGAAATCAGCCTCTCCCTCGAATCCACAGGAAATACATCTAAAACGGGATCGTTCAGGCCTGTTCCTTTTGTCTATGGTATGGCACACAGGGCACTCCCTGCTCGTATTCTTTGGATCAATAACTATGACGGGAATACCTGCCTCCATTGCCTTGTATTCTATGAAGGATCTGAGCTGATGGAATGCCCAGGAGTTGTGGATGTATATATTGGCCTTCTGAACGATCTCCTTCGATATCACATGGTTGACATTCCTTACGAACCTGCTCTCCTTCCCAGAGAGCTTCTTGAGATGCATCTTCGCAGATTTAGTTCCTTTAGACTGCAATCTGGAACGAAGATCGGAGTAATGTTTTCTGACATCCTTGATCTCCTCTCCAGAATAGTACTTGCCGGTGGAATCAACGGCAATGTTTTCAATGCCCATGTCAACCCCGATAACATCCTTCGCCTCAACCAGGGGCTCTTCTGGAACTTCCACTGCAACCATGAGGTAGAACTGCTTGTTCTTCCTGATGAGATCGCACTGACCCCTGATCCTTTCAAAAGGCATCTCTCGATATTTACCGATGGTTATGGGTATTCTTATCCTTCCATGAACTGTGTTTATGCTTATTTCATCCATACCCTTGAAACTGAGTATCCTCTGGTCATAGACAATGGATCCAAAATCCCTGAACTCATGGAAATGTTCCCTATCCGCTTTATAGGTTTCAACAACCTTGGCTATAACCCTTACGGCGAGCTGTGCGGCAAGACCGAACTTCTCCCTTATATCCCTATAGACTATCCTCTGCAGGAACACCTTGTTGAAAATCTTCTTATCAAAGGCTATTCTGGAGACAAAGTTGCATGCCTCGTTGAATCTGACGAAAGTATCTATGAGTGCTTCCTTTTGTTTCTCATCGGGAAGCAATTTGATCTGAAGGGTTTTAAGAACAATATAGACATAATAATTCAATATATAAGTTCGTCGCAATTCCTCTCCACCCTAAAGGATGGGGCTTCTTTGCGACAGGAAATGGTGAACCGAATGTATTTCATGCTTATGCACAGATCCCGATTTTATTCCTGAAATATAAGATCCATAAGTTCTATGATCATTTAAAACTCATAGATATCCTGAGCTTCCATCGTCACCACCATATGGTATTATCTCCTCTGTCCTCTATGTGTATTCCATTCCTGATCAGGATTTCCCGTATCTGATCTGCCTCGCTGAACTTCCTTTCTTTCCTCAATCTGTTTCGCATATTGAGCAGATCTTCGACGATTCCTGAAAGATTATTGTTCTCAGAGAACAGTATTCCAGCGAAGACGTCAACCCATCTGAATATCTTCGCAGCCTCATCCGCACTTTTTCTTGATATGTCCTCCAGATCCCTGTTTATCTCACCGGCAAGCTCAAGGAGATCCCTAAACACCGATCGGAAGTCAAAGTCATTTGACGCTTCTTCTTCCATCTTGGCTATGATTGATCCAGCATCCAGTTCGATGTCTTTATTCCCAGATGCGTTCATTAGTTTTCTGTAGGTAGAATTGATATATTCCACCTGCTTTTTTGATTCTTCCAGAAGATTCTTTGAAAAGTCCAGCTGGGTCCTGTAGTTTGCGTTCAGCAACGCATAGCGAAGATCTTCCGGTCTGTATTCCTTCAGAACCTCCCTTATGGTAACGAAGTTCTTCAGGGATTTTGACATTTTTTCGTTGTTGACGTTGATCATGCCTGTGTGGATCCAGTAATGCGAAAGATATTTCCTACCGCTTATCGATCTCATCTGTGCTATCTCTGCCTCGTGATGCGGGAATATAAGATCGGATCCTCCACCATGTATATCATATTCGGGCCCGAAATAGGTCTCTGTTATAGCAGTGTCCTCTATGTGCCATCCAGGCCTCCCCGGGCCCCAGGGTGATTCCCAATAAGGCTCTCCCGGCTTTCTCTTCTTCCAGAGCACAAAATCCTCTGGATTTCTCTTATTCTCGTTCACTGCAACCCTATATCCATGTATTATCTGATCCAGGCTCTGGTTCGAAAGCTGGCCATAATCTGGAAATTTTCTTACCTCAAAATAAACGCCATCGGTTGTCTCATAGGCATATCCCTTTTCAATGAGTCTCTCTATCTGAGATATGATCTCAGGGATATATAGGGTTGATTTGGCGAAATAGTTTATTGAATTCACCTTCAGCGCAGCCATATCCTCAAGGAATTCTCTGAAATAGATCTCGGCAACTTCGCTGGGATCTATGTTCATTTCTCTGGCTTTATTTATTATCTTATCATCTATGTCAGTTATATTCTGAAGATAAAAGACCGAATAACCTTCAGATCTGAGAAATTTGACAACCGCATCGAAGAATATGTAGGTTCTTGCATGTCCTATATGAAAATGATCCTGAACAGTTGGACCGCAAACGAATATGTTTACACGCCCTCTGTTCATCTCCCTGAATTCTTCAATCCCTCGTGTCAGTGTATTGTAGAAACGCATATACAATCATTCCATAATCAATCTATAAGATATATAAACATTGATCCATATTCCACTAGGCCACTTGATGCGACCTTCGATATTCTCTAAACTTACAAGATGAAACCGGGAACTCTGATCACGCCTTCACAGTCTACTGCAGATAGCTTTTATACTCCCAGTCGTATACATGATATATGCTGTTTTCTGTAGTTGCGGATGCCTTTGAAAAGATGGAGAACACAACCAAAAGGCTGGAGCTTACTGATCTTCTTGTTAATCTTTTGAAGACTGCTGATGATGATCTGCCTCTCCTCGTTTATCTTGTCCAAGGAAAACTTGGTCCGGATTATCTTGGTCTTGAAACACAGATGTCTGACAAACTGATCCTAAAAGCGCTTTCAACAGCCTCAAATATATCGGAAGAAGAAATAGAAAAAGAATATACAAAACTTGGAGACATAGGATCGCTGGCACGCGAAATGGCCGAAAGGAGAAGCATGAGCACATTGATGAAAGTTGAACTGACTGTAAAATACATACATGATTCTCTTATGAAGATGGCCCGATCATCTGGATCCGGAAGCACAAAGTCAAGAATCGATGCATATATGGATCTGTTCCTCAACAGCACCCCCAAGGAGATAATGTACATAACAAGAATCATAACGGGCAAACTGCGTGTTGGAATATCCGATGCCACGATACTTGATGCCATAATAAAGGCATTCTCAGATGAAAAATATGCTGAGGATATAGAGAATGCCTATAATTTCCATCCTGATCTCGGTTATATAGCATCTGAGCTGAGGAATGGCAACAGCCAGAATATAATCGGATTGGGGCCTACCCCAATGATACCCTTCAAGGTCATGCTTGCAGAACGCCTGAGATCCGTGGAGGAGATCCTCGAGAAGATGGGTGGGAGATGCGCATTCGAATACAAATATGATGGGATGCGCACGCAGACGCATATAGAGAAGGGTAATGTTCGATTATTTTCAAGGGGAAATGAGGAGACAACGAATCAGTTTCCGGATATAAGGAAAGCAGCATTGGAAACGTTCAAGGTTGATTCGGCCATACTGGATGGAGAAGCGGTACCATACGACCCGGACACCGGCGAACTATATCCATTCCAGGCCATATCTCACAGGAGAGGAAGAAAACACGATGTAGATAAGGTGTCGTCTGAGATACCAATCACAGTATTCCTCTTCGACATTGTTTATCTAAATGGTAAGGATCTGTCTAAGACACCTTATTCGCAGAGAAGGAGCATACTGGAATCGCTCTTCAAGGAGAACGATAATTTCAGACTTGCAAAGAGAATAGAATCCGGGGATCAGGCCGAAGTGCACAGATTCTTCAACCAGGCTATAGAGGATGGCTGCGAAGGACTTGTTGCGAAGAGCCTCTCTCAGGATTCCGTATACAAAGCCGGTGCAAGGGGTTGGCTATGGATAAAATTGAAGAGAGACTATCAGGCACAGCTCTGGGATACCTTAGATCTAACCGTGGTGGGTGCATTCTACGGACATGGCAGAAGAAAGGGGACCTATGGAGCACTGCTCCTGGCTACATACAATGATAAAAATGATACCTTTGAAACGGTGTGTAAACTTGGATCTGGTTTTTCTGACGATGTTCTGTTTTCTCTGCCTAAGAAATTTGAAAAATATGTATCAAAGGAGAAACCAGCCAGAGTAGTCAGCAATCTTGAACCCGATGTGTGGTTCTGTCCGGAAGTTGTGATGGAGGTAATTGGAGCTGAAATAACCGTGAGTCCGGTGCATACATGTGCCTATGGAGAAATAGAAAAAGATTCCGGGTTATCCGTAAGATTCCCGAGATTCACCGGGAAATGGCGTGAGGATAAAAAACCTGAAGATTCAACAACATCAAGGGAGATCCTTGAGATGTATAAAGAACAAAAAAAGACTTTGACGGAAGAGAAGAGTTAAAAATTACTCTTCTTCTTCGTCTCTGCTCGATCTTCCACCGTATCCGCCGCGTCTGAAGTTATCTCTGCGTGGACCGGATCGATGGAAATTCTCATATTCCTTTTCGCTTGCGTCGAAATCCTCGTTAACTTCTGCCACTTCTTCATCAGAAACATTCAATGAACCGTATTTGCCAACGTTAAGCCTTATATGACCCCTGACAAGTGAAACGTATCCGTTCCCTATTGCAAGAGTCTCACCGGTCTTAGCCTGGCTAGCCTGATCGCCCCATAGGGACAGTATAACCTTTCCCGTGTCGTCTCCGATGGTTACTTCTGTCACAGATCTCTGGTCTCCAAACTTCGTTTGTATTGTTTTTGGTTCTCCAACAGACAAAACTTTTCCAACAACATTCACTCTCCTTGAGGAGGGTGTTAGATCCTTTATTTTCGTTATATCTTCCATACTACTTACTATCCTGTCTCTAGAACGTCTCTAGAAAGACCAACCACACATTTCAATTGCGTATTTAACTCTTTACATCTGCACTGTCTTTTCATACTGACGCTCATATTCCGAAGGGAGCTCTTCTACGGTTTTCACCGGAACATTCCTCCTCACGAAATTCCAGAGGTATATATCTATGTCAACCCCCATTCCCATCAGATATTCGCTCATTCGCTTTTCAAGATCGCAACCTTTTGCATCAAAGTCGGTCAGCAGTATGATGTGTCTGTATCGTTCAGCAATCCGATCGGAAAATTCAACAAGGGACATCCCTCTATTCAATATCAGTATTTCTCCCAGGAACTTCATCTTCCTCAGTGATTTCAGATCGTTTCGCCCTTCAACTACTATGGGTACACTCATATTTCTGGACCGGTACTTCTCAATAATCTCCAAAAATCTGTTTCTGGAGGACGTATTTGCCAATCTCCGCTTGCTATTTAAAGATTATGTCCATTGCTAATCATTAACATTTATATATGAATATTCGTTATATTCAGTAAGGTGAGTATGCAGGATATGAATATATGCATTTTTGAGCTGTCTGAGGCTTGGAACGGGGTGTGCGAGGATCATACCGGCGATCCGGTTTAGGGGGTGTTGTAAAACGTCCATAGACAGGTATGATTATTACCTGAAGCTGATTCTTAACAGCCCCATAAATGAATACATGTACATAATGGATGAATACCAGAATGACAGAGATATAAGTGAGTCAGAGGCAGAGTCTCTAGACAGGATCGTAATAAAGTATATGGGATCCTACAGGAAAACAGATGTTAAGATAATCAACGTTGAGACAGGAATGGAAGAAACAGCGCCACTAACCATGATCGACGACTTTGGAGGAAACGCAATATATGGCGGAGAGATCTCCATGTTCGGGCTTCTGTGGAAAATATATTCACCGCCACAGTATTATGAGAGGCCCATCGTAAATAAATGGTACTATAACGAAAAGGTCGCGTCGATACTGAATGAGACACTACATGACGCCGTTCCTGGAAAGATAAAGAATTATTTCGATATCCCGCCCTGGGTATTCGCTATAAAATACCAGAGCGTCTCAAGATACGTTCCTATCTATGATATAATAAACGATGCGATAAATCATGGGGTGATACCCGGATGGTATTACCTATCGAAGGCCGGATTGAATCAGGAATTCATTGAAGCTATAAGAAACAGAACATTTCAACTGTAATACTGATAACTAATATCTATCAATGAAAATATCTGCATTTGAATACATATTTTCGTATTTAATTGTAATACACTATGAATTGAATCAGCTGAATGCATAAGATATTTGATATCTGATTATCAATAAATATCAATTAATATGTTTGATTTAAATATTAAAAACAAAAACATTTTTCTTTACGCTGCGATTATCATCTATGGATCTAAAAAGTTTGTTTTATCCTGAATCAGTCGCGGTCATAGGGGCTTCAGCTGATACAACGAAGATCGGTTATCAGATTGTTCGCAACCTCAAGGAGGGTGGCTATCGCGGTAAAGTATATCCAGTCAATCGGAAAGGCGGAAACATACTAGGTTATACAGTATATCCGTCTATAGGGGACGTTCCTGACAAGGTTGATCTGGCCATAATATCAGTACCAGCTGAACATACCCCAGAAGCTGCTGAAGAGTGCGGAAAGAAAGGAGTGTTCGGTATAATAGTTGTGGCTTCCGGTTTTTCAGAAGTGGGAAGAAAGGATCTTGAGGATCAATTAGTATCAGTCTGCAGACAATACAACATGCGCCTGCTAGGGCCGAATGTGGTAGGCCTTATGAACAATGTAGTGAAACTCAATGCATCTTTCGCACCCTATCTTCCATATCCAGGTACCATAGGAATGGTATCGCAGAGCGGGGCTTTGATAGTGGGTCTCGATGCCATGACCTGGAGCAATAAGACAGGAACAAGCTTCCTGATAAGTATAGGTAACATGGCCGACCTTGATTTCTCAGATCTCGTAACATTCCTGGCTGACGATGAAAATGTATCCTGTATATCCCTTTATACTGAGGGCCTGAAGGAAGGGAGAAAGTTCATAGACACAGCAAGGGCCATTAAGAAGCCGATTGTGATGCTGAAATCTGGAATATCAAAACATGGATCTGTTGCGGCAGCATCACACACAGGATCTCTTGCAGGGTCCCACCGTGTTTATGATGGTGCGCTCAAACAAGCGGGTGTTGTACGCGCTAATTCCATAGAGGAGCTCTTCGATCTATCCCTTACGCTATCGTTGCAGCCACCGATGGCCGGAGATAATCTGATGGTTGTTACGAACGGTGGTGGAATCGGTGTGCTGGCCACTGATCAGGCTGAGTTATCAGGTATACCCCTGCAGACACCTCCTGACGATCTACAGGCAAAAATCAGGCAGGTCATACCTTCATTCGGCAGCACAAAGAACCCGATAGATATGAGTGCAATGGCCACTCCAGAGATTTATGCAGATACTCTGAAAACCGTGATGGAAGATGAAAGAGTCGATGGTCTGGTTGTACTCTACTGCGAGGTCGCGAATCTGGATCCATCTGATGCAGCGAAGGGGATTATAAATGGTATACTTTCATCAAAGAGAAAGATCCCAGTGGTTGCTGGCTTTGTCGGTGGCGATCACTCCAAGAATGCAGCTCTGTATCTTATCAAAAATGGAATTCCTACGTTCGATTCACCAGACAAGGCAGTGAAAGCAATGGCCGCCCTGCGCAACCATAAGAGAATGAACGATCTTATTTGCCTTGGACCGGCAAGACCTGTGGATCTCAAGCGCGATGGCGTTGGTGAAAAACTCAAGAAATATGCAACAGCTGGCATAAAGAGTCTGAATGAATTGGAGTCCAAGGAGATCTTTGCTTCCTATGGAATAAAGGTAAACAGGACGGAACTTGCGAAAAGTAAGGATGAATTGAAGAACATAATCAAGGATTTCAAATATCCAGTGGTCTTGAAAATACAGAGCCCGGACATAGTGCATAAGACGGATGTTGGAGGAGTCATTGTCAATGTAAAATCTGAAGATGAGGCCTTAAAGGCTTTTGATACCATAATTTCAAATGTCAAAAAGAACGCGCCACAGGCAAAGATAGATGGCGTGGTTGTCGAGGAAATGCTCAAAGGTGACCTAGAGACCATTATCGGCACAGTAAATGATCCAACGTTCGGGCCTACAGTAATGTTTGGGCTTGGCGGAACAGCAGTCGAGGTACTGGAAGATGTCTCATTCAGAGTTGCGCCTGTTTGCTCTAAAGAAGCATACGATATGATACACGACACAGTAGCCGGTAAGATGATGCAGAGATTCAGAGGCAGAGGCCCACTGGATATAGATGCTGTTGTGGATCAGATTGTAAGATTCTCATGGCTGGCATACGATCATCCAGAGATCGAAGGTATCGATGCAAACCCAATGATCGTGAATGAGCATGGAGCAACGGTGGTTGACGCAAGAATAATGCTTTCAACCACTCATCATTGAAAATACATAATTTATGAGTCAAATAAAGAAAACTATAAAATTATTCATCCTTTATATTATGTTTCAGTTCCCCTATCCCACTCACCTCAATCGAAACTGTATCTCCATCTGCAAGATAACGTCCAGCCGTAAAGGCAGCCACCCCGGAGGGTGTTCCGGTGGTTATTAGGTCCCCAGGATCAAGCGTTATAGTCTGTGAAAGTGTGGATATGAGTTGGGCAATGCTGAAGATCATGTCATCTGTTGTTCCGGATTGACGGAGTTCTCCATTGATTCTTGTTTCTATCTTTAGAGGGAATTTTATCTCGTCCTTGGTCACTATGTACGGCCCAACGGGCAGCGCTTCATCAAATGCCTTGCCCTGTACCCAGTTGTATCCATACGGGTGCATCTCAGGAAACTGATAATCCCTAGCACTTACGTCGTCTACTATCGTAAAGCCGAACACATAATCCTCGGCCTGTTCCAGTGGTATTCGCTTTCCCCTTCTTCCTATTACGATGCCGATCTCGCCTTCATAATCTAGCTTTTCTATCTCTTTCGGCTTGTGAACTGTTCCGCCATGGGCCACAAGTGCGTTGGAGAATTTCGTAAAGAAGTAAGGTTTAGGCGGAAATCTGGTTTCCGACTCCTCTGAATGAGATCTGAAATTGACCGCTGGAAGAAATATCTTGGAAGGGCTGACAGCAGGAAGATACTGAAATTTCCCATCGTATTGAGTGGAAGAAAAGGTATCACCATATTGCTCTATGAATTTGTTTATGTCGTTGATTCCGTCCAGCAGCCTTACATTTTGACCATCTGATAGAAATAATCTCTCTTCACTATCGACCATGCATCTACCGATCTTCATGTATCTATATTGTGAGTTAAAATAATTCATTATCGATCTCCGGCATGGAAAAATAATAGTAGAATAGTGGAATGAGAGGTCAATGGCCTCCAATATAAGGATCATCTTTTATGGAACAGGTGGTAGCTGGCCCACGCCCATAAGAGCGATGCCAGCCGTTGGTATAAAGATAGATGATGTTCTCAACCTTTTTGATTGTGGGGAGGGGACTCAGAAGCAGATAATGAAAAGTTCTACTTCTTTCATGGATATAGACAATATATTTATAACGCACTTTCACGGTGATCATTTCCTTGGATTGCTTGGTATGGTTCAGAGCATGTCGTTCAATAACAGATCAAAACAGCTGAGCATATTCGGTCCCAAGGGTGCGATAAATATACTCTCGAATGCTCTCAATGTTGGTTACTATACGCTTCATTTTCCCTTGAAGATATATGAACTGGAACCTGACAGAACCTATGACTTCGGTAAATTTCTGATCAGAACTATACTCAACGATCATCCAGTGCCTGCCCTGTCCTATAGCCTAGAGGAGAAGGATCTGATAAAGATAGATCCAGACAGAGCTAAGGAAAAGAATATACCATCAAGAATCATAGAGAAAATCAGAGAAAACGGAACCTATGTATATAAGGGTGTGGAGTACAGGATCCAAGACATATCGGCCGGTGTAAGGAGAGGAAGAAAGATAGTCTATACTGGCGATACCAGGCCGATGGATAAGATGGTGGAATTTGCCAGGAACGCAGACGTGTTGATCCATGATACCACAACAGACTCAAGTTTTGAGCCAGCTGTGAACGAATTCGGACATTCTTCTTCAAGACAGGCTGCCAGGATAGCGAAGAGGGCGGGTGTTGGCAAACTTTATCTGTATCATTACAGCCCAAGAATAACCGATACAAAGGTTCTCCTTGAAGACGCGAGAACTGAATTCGAGAATACCTATGAAAGCAAAGATCTCATGGAATTGGAGGTTAAGGTTCGGCATGACGAGTAAGAATAGATACTTGTTAACAGCCATGCGGATTATTTTAGCATATAGTTAATAATTCTATGATTACATAACATCATTAAAAATATTTAAATATCTTAGTATGATACTAAGCTATGATTATAAATCTCTGGAACCCTACCTACGAAGGTATCTATGCCGCAATACTCATTTCCTATCTACTCGGTATAGTCCATGGTATAACTCCCGATGAGCATACATGGCCTATAACCTTTTCTTACGCGGTGGGCAGCTATTCCACAAAGGGAGGCGCAAAGGCAGGTCTTCTATTTTCATCCGGCTTCACCGTGGAGAGAGCAATAATGTCAGAGATAGCGGCGCTCGCTCTAGCTAGCTTTATGCTCTATCCCTACTTCAACAGCATAGTATATATCATCGTCGGTGCAGTTATGGCTTTGTCCGGATTCTACATTGCAAATAAACTGAAATATCCTCACATACACATAATAGAGGAATGGCTGTACCATGCCTTCGGCATTCATAAGGGCCATGAAGAAAAAGAGAAGATGGAACTTGAACACATGGAAAACCCCATAATGACAAAGGTCGATGGAGAATACAGACCCGTACCGCTGAAGCTTGCCTTTGTTCATGGACTGATTGCCGGATTTGGTTTCGGTGCATTCGCTCTGATAATTTACTTTGTCATCGCGCCGAATATGCCCATCTACCTCGGTTTTGTACCCGGTCTCATGTTCGGTCTTGGAACGATGACCATGCAGGTTCTAGCAGGAACTGCCTTTGGCCTTTGGCTGACCAAAAAGAAGAACCTTACCGTGAAGGGGATAGCCTTTGTTGCCAGGGGGATAAGCCACTTCGTCCTCTCATATGGAGGGATAGCGTTTTTTGTAGCCGGTATCATTACTCTTATATTTCCAGCACTGTGGAATTATCAGATAATAACCGGAGTGAAGATACATAACCTTGATGCCATTGGACTCCCATTCTTCCTAGTGGTGTTATCAGTGGTGGTTCTTGGATATCTTGGATACAAAATAAACCTCAGAAAGGCCATTCAGCTGGATTACGTCACTAAAAACGATCGCAATAAGGAGGTCATAGAAAATCGATATATCTGAAATTCAACAATATTTAACTACTTTTCAGTGATGTCTACGTATGTATAAGGGTATCATAACGCCCATGATCACGCCTATGAACGTGAAGGGCGAAATAGATTACAGCGCTACGCAGGTATTAATTGAGAAACTTGGTAAATACGGTGTTGATGGTCTTTTTCCAATGGGATCAACTGGTCTCTTCCCGATGTTCAGCATAGAGGAGAGAAAGAAATTCTTGAGCTTTGTCAGTGAACACTCTGGAAAGATGCAGGTGTATGCAGGCGTGGGATCTTCATCAACCCAGGAATCGATAGAACTCTCAAAGTATACTGAAGATATCGGAATAAAGACAAGAGTGTTGATGCCCACATACTATATAAAGCCTGATGAAAACTGGATCTATAAGCATTTTTCAGCTGTCATATCTGCTGCATCCAATGATCTCTTCATCTACAATATCCCACAGCTGGCAGGCACATGGATCGGTGAAGATCTCATAGAAAAACTTGCTAAAGAATTTTCAAACGTGAAGGGAATTAAGGACAGCTCAGGTGATATGAGATTCTTTTCCAGAATAATGAAACATAAAGGGACCAACTTTGACATCTTCCAGGGCCAGGACGATCTGCTATTTCTTTCTCTTTCCATCGGAGCAAGCGGAGGAGTTTGCGGCCTTTCCAACATATCACCCTACATAACGAATCTCTATCATGAATTTTCGTCAGGTAACCTCGATAAAGCAAGGGATATACAGATGAATATGATAAATCCATTGATGTACGCGGTCAATAGTGCTACGTTTCCGTCAGGCTACTACTATGCATTTTACAAGATGAACAACATAAAGGGTGGCTACAGAGTCCCGATGGTAGAGCCTAGCTCAGACCAAAAGAGGATCATCGATCTGGAGATTTCAAAGATCGCATGAATTCCAGGTTCGATTTTTTTAAAAATTATACGCATTTCGTTATCATTGTATATGTCTTATCCGAACAGTGAAAGATTTATATCCCTTCTTAGTTTGTTCCTTTAATGGAATTCCAGAAGTTCAGGACGATGCATTTCCCCAGAGACGTATACATAGGACATGATGTTCTTGATCATATCGTTGACGTCGTGGGAGAAAACAGCCGTAATAAGAAGACGATTATCGTATCAGGAAGTATAACATATGAACTTGCTGGAAAGAAGATCGAAGATCTCCTGTCTCTTGATGGATATGAAGTACGCGTTTTTCTGACGGGTAATGCTAATTATGAGACGCTGGAAAAGCTTGAGCAGGATGCTTACGACTTTCAGGCAGGCATCGTGATAGGTGTGGGCGGGGGAGCAAAGATAGATCTGGCTAAAAAACTTGCCTTCGACAGAAAGCTGCCATTCGTGAGCGTACCTACGGCGCCAAGTCATGACGGTATTGCTTCACCCAGGGCATCTCTGAGAAGAAATGGTATATCGTATTCTGAGGAAGGCGCAATGCCCATAGGTGTTATAGCTGATACTGCGATAATGATAAGGGCACCATACAGGTATCTTGCAGCCGGTGCCGCGGATGTAATATCAAATCTCAGCGCCGTTAAAGATTGGAAGCTGGCCCACAGGCTCAAGGGCGAAGAGTTCAGTTCCAGCGCAGCAGCTATATCGGAATATTCAGCACAAGAAGTTCTTTCTCAGATAAATGAGATCAAAAAGTATGAAGAATCATCCGTATGGCTTGTAACGAAGAACATACTGGCCTCTGGCACAGCCATGGCCATCGCTGGAAATTCAAGACCCGGAAGTGGGAGTGAACATCTCTTCGCCCACGCACTGGAGGCGGCAGGTGTCGACAACATGCTGCATGGAGAGATGTGCGCCATGGGCACGGTTGTGTCCTTGTATCTTCATGACGAGAACTGGCAACAGATAAAGGAAGCTTTCGATACGCTTGGAATATCAATAAGATCCAAAGATTATGGCATTAGTGACGAAATCGTTATAGAGGCTCTCAGAAAGGCCCATTCCATAAGGCCGGAGAGATACACCATACTTGGAGAGAGCGATATGTCTTATGATGCGGCGGTGAAGGCTCTGGAACTTACTGGAATAATCTGAGGTGATTGTTCTGCCAAAGATAAGTCTGATCGGTAGCAGCATAGCAAAGGAAGGTCTCGAGTTTGTTTTTGCCGGTCCACTCGCAGCGTGCTCTGACTGCAGGGTGAAGAATGTCTGCTTCAATCTGGAGCAGGGACATCGCTACAGAGTCACGAAGGTCAGGGAGCAGGTAAACCCATGCATAATTTTCAACGGTGATAAAGTCAATACTGTTGAGGTGGAAGAACTCGAAGACTATGTGAACGTGCAGGAAAGTAAACGCATTCAGGAAGGGGCCATAATATCTCTTAAATCGATGAACTGCGACTACATCACGTGCCCCAATATAGAAAAGTGCAATCTCTATTATTTCAAACCTGACATCAAGGTGATGGTGAAATCGATTGGAAAGGAGATAAGCTGCCCCAAAGGATATAAGATGAAGCAGATATCCATATCATACAAATGATGCCGTAAAATACGATGATCGTGTAGCAAACATGGAAGACACTGGGCATTATGTCGTTTTAAAAATCGCAAAGCTATTATAGAGGTTTTTAATGTAGTTTTTACCAGATTTCTATGAAGTATACCAAATTTGAAAAAGCAAGGATTATAGGAGCAAGAGCTCTTCAAATAGCCATGGGTGCTCCAGTTATCATCGATGTGCCTAAAAATATGATAGATCCTGTTGATATAGCAATGCTGGAGTTCGAGAATAACGTTATACCCATAACAATTAAAAAAGCTTCAAAAATTTTAAATTAAACTTTTGCGTTCTCCACATCAAACTCACCGGCATTTTTTAGGATCTCTGGTCTCTTCCTCGAATAATAAAGTGTCACGATCATTCCTCCAATCACGACCCAGAGTATGGTTATAATGAACGAGGCGAAATAGGCATCATTCACAGGCGTTGGATCCGTTACCCATCTTGTCCATATGTTGGAGACGGTGAAATAAATGACCACAAGACCTATAACTGTCGCAACCGCTGGCGCCAGGGCATGCTTCAAAAATTCGAATCTGTTGATCCTTCTGGTATAATATGTCAATGATGTGTTAGCCATTATATGAACTATGATTATGGATATCCCGGTACCGGCCTCAAGAATAAACGCTGCAGTTTTCGGACCAAAGTATAGCCCCATAAGCACATCAAGAACAAAGGAGGTTATGCTCCAAACAATTATGGCCATGTAAGGTGAACGATATTTCGGATGTATCCTGGCTATGACCTTCGGAAATATCACATTGTCCCCAGCTGCGGAGTACCACCACCTGCCCACCGCAGTTGCCTTCGAAACTCCATTGGTGAGGTAGCTGTTGATCGTGAATATTATCAGCAAGATCACACCTATCGTACCAAGATACTTTCCAAACACTATTATCCCTGCGTCGGGTGCACTGGCGAACGATCCTATATTGCTTATACCCCAGCCAACCGTTAGGGCGTAAGTTGCAGGTATTATCGCTATAGCAGTCAGAATCATGGCGTACAGGATCGACCTACCTATGTTTCTTTTGGGGTCCTTTATCTCCTCAGAGACCGTTGTAACAATTCCAGTACCCGTGAAATCCAGTATAGAGAACACAGCACCAAACATTATTGCTGAAAAACCTACCCCAAGGTTCTTTGGAAGCGTGAACGGCACCACTGAATTATGTGGCCCAACCCTCAGTATGATGATTATTGCGCCTATGACCAGAAACAGGACCTCGGCAAGGCCTGCAACGGCATTGTATCCAAGTGAAGGCTTTATACCGATGTAAGTTACTATCGTTATGTAAGCTGTGAATGCACCGGCGAAGAGTATCCATATGTAGGGTATTGCGGTTATCCTTGGTGAAATCAGGAATATGAACGATGAAAGACCCAGTATTCCAAATGCGGCGCCCGTTATATCATAATACATGAAGCTCAGTGCAGTTACTGGCCCGAGCTTGCCGCTCTCTGTGGAACCAGCTGCAAATGCATAGTAGCTTCCTGCGTTGGCCTTGTACTTTGAGAACTGATAGGGCGTGACCATGAATACTGCGTATACGAGCCACCCAAAAATCACGGAAAGTATTGTCCTCGATCCGGCTATTGAAAACGTTGCCACAAGCAATATTGCAATATCGGCGGCAGGAGCAACCTGTCCCATAGACTGGAATATCCCCTGCATTATGCCTATTGAGTTCCTTTTCAGTCCACTTCTTCTACGTACCATCTTTAAACCTCTGAAAATACGGAATGGCGAAAGAATAGGTTTTATCGCCAGTCCTAATTCTATATTGTACTTATGTTATATAAACATAACTGAAATATTATGAGGATGTGGATTCACAAGGATAAAATTAAAATAGACGTCTAATTATTTAATTTTGCCTTCACTGATTCTAGATCAAGCTTCACAAAGGGTATACTGCCTCTGCGCACATCGAACGTGTGCATCTCGTTCAGGCGGTTGTACGATTCACCTATCCTGAATGGTATTCCAAGCAGATCCCACATCCTCTCAGACGATGCAGGAATGTATGGATAGGCCATTGCAGTGAGAATCTCTATTATCTTCAGCGAAAGGTATAGATCGTGGTTGAGTCTATTTCTGTCGATCTTAACAGTTTTCCATGGTTCCGATCTGTTGAAAAATCCGTTTGCGTAGATCGCTAGATCAAGCCATATAGATAGCCCTTTTTTTATGTGCACGCTGGATAGCTCGTCTGAAAAGGCCTGGAATGAATGAATTGCATATAAAAACTCCTCGTCTTTGCTAATATCGACAGGTTCAACCTTAAGATCGTATTTATCAATGAATGACACGACACGATACACGAGATTGCCGTACTTGTCTATTAGATCAGAATTCACGGTATTAACGAGTTCTTCGATGGAAAAATCAGAATCACCAGTCTCGGGTAGTATCGAAGCCACATAGTACCTGAGATAATCTGCCGAAACGGCCTTAAGTAGATCATCGACGCTGTACCCGATTCCCCTGCTCTTAGAGAACTGCTGGCCTTTGAATGTGAGGTACTCATTGGCCGGTATATCGTATGGCAGGTTGAAGCTTCCGTAACCCATCAGCATAGCCGGCCAAATTATCGCATGAAAAGGTATGTTGTCCTTTCCTATGAAGTAATAATTGCGCGCTTCTGGATCGAAATAGAATTCCTTCCACAGATCCGGGTTCCCAATTCTCTTTGAATACTCCTTCGCTCCCGTTATGTATCCGATGAGCGCCTCAAACCATACATATATCCTCTTGGTTTCATACCCCTGCAGAGGTATCTTTACACCCCAATCTATGTCTCTAGTTATTGGCCTCTTTTTCAACCCTCCTGCTATGAAATTCTGTGTATATGCAACCACATTTGGCTTCCATGAACTCCTTGTGGAAATCCATTCTTTTAGCCTGTCCTCAAGCAGATCGAGCCTCAAAAAGAAATGATCAGTCTCCCTGAATTCGGGCGTCTCGCCACTCAGGATACATTTAGGATCAATGAGATCCTGAGGGTCAAGTGTGCGCCCGCAGTTGTCACACTGATCTCCTCTTGCCTTTGGATAGTGGCAGTAGGGACAAGTCCCCTCAATATAGCGGTCCGGCATAAACCGACCGATCTTGCGGCAAAAGGGAGCTATCATGGTACCCTTATCGATATAACCAGCATCTAAAAGCTTTAGGAAGAAATCCTGAGCATTTTCAGAGTGCTCCGGCCAGGTGGTCCTCATAAATATATCGAAATTTATGTTGAGATTGCGAAACGTCTCCAGATGTTCCTCGTAGTACCTGTCGGCTATCTCCCTTGGGGTTTTTCCCTCCTTTTCAGCCCTGACGGTTATGGGCGTACCATATTCATCGCTGCCGGATACGTAGAGAACCTGATTACCTATCAATCTGTTATACCTTGCGAACACGTCTGCCCCCAGATAAGCTCCAGCTATATGGCCTATATGGAGCGGGCCATTGGCGTATGGAAGGGCACAGTTAATCAGTACCTTTATATGAACCACCTCACGGTTAATTTATTTCAAATATTATTGGTTTTCTAATTCCTGATAGAATTTGCTCCAGAAATCAGGCATCTCCATGCTGCGATAATACATTTTCTATTCTGTTCTTCACGAAATCTCTGCCGAGGTTGTATAGGAAATATCCCAACCTTGGTCCTCGATCTTTTCCGATAAATATCCTGTAAAACAATGAAAATACTGAATCAGGGCTTTTCTTGTATTTCTGAGCAAGATCGTACACCTTATCATGTATTGACGCTGACTCCCAGGGCATACCATCGATGTCGTTCACGAATGATTCCAGCAGCATAGCGTCCTCATCATTTAATTCTACGCGCTGATCAATTGGCAAGATCTTAAATTTGACGTTTTCCGGAGCATATCTATCAAGCCATCTCCTGGCATACTCTATCTCCTTTTTGAAGTCTGCCTCATCAAAATTAGATGTGGAACTCATCTTAACGGCGCGCAACAGCTCGTCTTCATTTCTGTATATCTGGACAAGGGTCACCAGATGCCTGAAGTCCACCGGGTAAGGCTTTCTGTCCTTATTAACGAGTGAATATTCCACTATAGCGATCTGATCCTCATCAAGCGCGGATCTATCTCCAAAGTATGCATCCTGCAGCTTACCAAGTTCATCTGCGAGTGCCAATATGCCAAGTCCCGGATCGAAATCTATGTGCCTTCCCGGATTAACGCGTGCAATCATATATCGCAGAAGATCCGGCGGTATTACCTCCATTATTTCTGAAGCCGCTATAGCAAGACCAGTGGAGGAATGCATAGCACCCTTTCCTTTCAGTATTATACGCTCATATATCAGTGGCAGTGGTGGCTCTATTCCGAATATTTCGGATGCAATTCTCTTTCCCGTATCATAGGAACCGCCTGGTGCGCCATGATCTTTTCCAAAAGGTTCGATAGTAACCTTGAGCGCGAACCATTTTGCTGGCCATTCGACCCTCCATGGCATCTTGCCTTCAGCCTTTCTAATATCGGCAAATCCATGATGGCCACATTTGCACACATATTCAGCATAAGGATACTTATATGAAACAACCTGGGTTGTGTTTATTCTACCGCATCTTTCGCATAAAGGTTCGTAGGGATAGAAATCACCTTCTATCTGCCTTCCTGACACGGTTTCAAGTATCTCTCTTATTTTTTCCCTGTTCTGTATTGCAATATCGCACGCTCTGGCAAGTATACCAGTATCATACAGATCGGAGGTCTTTATGACTCTTGCTGGGATGTTCGCCTCCTTCATAACACGGACGAATGGATCAAGATAATAATCAGAATACTTCCCTGTTCCTTCAGGTGCCGGTATATTCTTCAATGGCTGTCCCACATACTTTTTGTAATCTTCACTGAGGAAAGGATAGACCTTTCGCAAAGGATCCATATCATCGCATAAATATATAAAATCCGCCTCCAATCCTTTCTTGGATATGGCCTTAAATAGTATATCTCCGGTCAGGATTTCTCTCATGTTTCCGACATGTATTGGACCAGAGGGCGATATACCGGTGGAAACACGCTGTGGACCATTCAGATCCTTCACCAAAGCATCTGCCCAGAACAATCTTATCACTGCCACGAGATAGGAGAGGCGTAAATAATACTTTCATTCGTATAAAGAATGAAAATGTAAATTCAATCCTTATTCGATATATTGTCCACTTTGAATCCGAAAGCTTTCTTCCTTATTTTCCCGTAAAAAATGGAATTCTATTTGGTGCCTATGAGCCACCGATGACCTGCGTCCTTATCAGCGATCTGACAGGTACCCCATTCAGATCATTTACGCTCATCTTGGAAGCCAACAGCACACAGAGCACTGGCTTTCCGCCCTCTTTGGTGACATCCGTTATGGTTCTTCTCATCGTCTCCCCTGTGCTGGCAACGTCGTCAATAATCACGACTCTTTTGCCCTCTACCGATGCAAAGTTAGAACTGAATACACCTTCCTTTCTCGCAGGATGTGGCCTGTAAACAATCAGCTCCTTATCCATCAGATATGAGACCAATGTAGCGTAAGGTATACCATTTATAGCTATGCCCAGTATTGAATCAACTTCAAATGAGTTTTTATTCATTTCCTCACGAATGATATCACTCATTATCTCTGCTATACTGATGATCCTTGAACCAAATACTCCTACACTTCTCCAACCTATCTTGACGTCCTGAACAGCGCCTTCTTTTAGAAATTCCTTACTGAGAAGCCATGTGACTGTATTTACTGAAAGATGAAGTTCAGTTGATATCTCCTTGTCGCTCATACCCTTATTCTTTAATTCAAGAGCTCTCTTATAGAGTTCTTCAATGCTCTTCATATCAATACCCCTTGCCTTTGCAACATCAGATGGCCTACTCCCCAACTTAAGCCTGGGAGCTTCCTGATTCAAAGACGCAATGGCCATACCTTTTCTGAGGTATGTTCATATGCATCTCCACAGGCGTAGATTCGGACCGCACCAGCCCTATATTATGATATCGCACTGCTTGGCTATCGCAGGCGATATCATGCTCATGCATACAAAATATATCCATAAACTTTCCTGTCATGCGAACACTGCATGGATAATCAATAGATCAATGCGTCAGCTACTCCTCGCTAAAGCTTCGGAGCTTGCTGCTGGTCTCCCCTTCACCCGTAGACGAGGTTTCATCGAACCGCAACGATCGGCTGGCTGACATCAGCCTGAAGTACTCAGATGTACCGGGCACTTCGATGTTCCTTGAGGCATTCAGATCCGCATGGAGTTCGAAGCCACAGTTCAGGCATTTGAATACCGAGCCATGCCTGTTGTTTTTATTTACATAGCCA
>NZ_QJSM01000033.1 GCF_003205235.1 Thermoplasma sp. Kam2015
AGTTCTGAACATCTATTATTAATATAGCAAACTTATCAATAGGATTTTCGGTTGGGGGAAGTCCGTGTATCTCCTGTCCGAAGAGAGAGTTTTACTGCTTCCCCCAAACTCCTAACCTTTCTATAAAGTTACGCTATAAGGTCTTTCTCAATTTTTATTCTAAGATGTTTCAATTTAATGGATGCTCAAGCATTTTTCATCTGCCAAGGTCCATGCTTATGTTGACTGTTTCTATCCCGTAAATGGCCCAGATAACGGTTGCCAGAAACCCTACACCCCAAAGAATCAAATTGAAAAGTATGTACTGGTATATGCTGAAGGATGATGTTGTGTATATTGATGCTATGTATGCAAGCATTGGAAACACACGAACCAATCCTATGGAATAAGATCTGTGATTGGTTCTAAAGAGCTCTGGTTCAAGTGTTGTCCGTGACGCCCATGCAAATTCAGAGAACATCATATTCAAGAACAGAAGCGGCAGGAATACTGATGGATTTCCTATCTTTCCTATGAATATCAGTATGAGAACCATCGTAATCGTTCCACCAAGATAGGAAAACATTGAATACCTCTTTCGGCCTATATTCACTAGAAACATGGCTATGAATCCAGCTACTGAGGCACCAGCCATGGCGTAAACTATTATCTCACTCGTAAAACCGGGATTATCGGCAAAATAGTATGGGCCTATTATATATGCCATGAGCCCAAACGTCAGGTACTGGGAGATACCTATTATACCAAGGAAAATTATTGAAAAAGCGTAGTTCGGTTCCTTTACGGAAATACCGTCTTGATCTATGCCCATTTCTCTCTTTATTTCCTCTGCATCCTGCTGTCTGCCCTTTTCCCTGAGCCACCTGAATGATTCTGGAACCCTGGTTCTCGTGTATACGGCCAGAGCCACGGTCGCAAGAGCCAGCACCAGGAAGTAGATCTTCTGGGTATGAATATTGGATGAGTAATAGTACAGGAAGAGAAATGCGATTACAAAGCTCCCTATGTTGTTCATATCCGGAACCAAAACAAGATAGCGCCCACGATTCTTCATCGGTATATCTTCCGATATCAAAGAAAGCGTTGTTACTTCTTCACCACCAACACCTATTTCAGCTAATGCGATTCCAATAATGAGAGGTATCACCGAGTATGCAAAATATATCAGGAATATACCAATCAAATAGAGTATTATTGTGGATACATACACCGCCTTCCGACCTATGATATCGGAAAGCTTGCCCAGCACCAAATCACCTATAAGCAGGAAAACCGATGGCGCAGCCAGAAAGACAGCCTCATAGGATCTGGGAAGCGATGATATAAAGGGCCATTGAGTTGCAAGCGGAGCAACGCTAGCAATTATTCCCCAGATAAACATGCCAGCAGATGCAGATATTAAAAGATCCCTAGCACTATACTTATGACCAAAACCCCCATCATTATTCTCTTCATTTTTCCTATTGACCATACGAATCCCTCCGCCGGTATTACCCGGATCAGGTTCAAGGGGTCGATCCTTTCGGATCCTCTCAGCCCCTCACGGAGCTCCCCCTCGCCAGGTCGCTGGTGAACATTCTAAGGACTTACATCCATCTTGTTTTCTTTATACTCTTTTTATTCTTGAATTTATACTAAATGCCACCAGTTCCGAGGCGTTTGTTGATTTTTTGTATATATTCATTGCTTTCTCATTTAATAATCTTTCTCTAATTTCAATTCAACATGCAATAATATCAATGCATATTATATCAGTCTTAAAATCTCCGATAACATAGAAAATATTTATAAGTACATCCTTAGATGAGATTTGCTCGCAGATAGCTTTCGTGAGCTACTCCTAAGCTAAAGCATCGGAGCTTCCTGATTCAACGACCGACATCTGCCTGTATGGATATATTCCGTACAAGCCCTATGTTGCGATCTCCACAGGCGTCTATTCGGATCTCATCGATCCTACTCGGATCATCCACTTGGTTTTCATGGATGACACAAGAGAATATGGGAAGACGATCTATAGATATTTCCATTGAAGGAAGTCCGTGTATCTCCTGTACGAAGAGAGAGTTTTACTGCTTCCCTCAAACTCCTAACTTTTTTATAAAAAGCGTTCGATTACAGAAGTATGCCGGGATCGGGGATCGAACCCGAGACCTCCGGATTTCTCAGTTAACTTATGAGTCCGGCGCTCCTCCAGCTGAGCCACCCCGGCATCAAACCTAACTTTGCGCTATCGCTTCTCCATCCTGGGTCTGCTCGCTCCCCTGCTGCTCCTGTGAGCCGGAGAGCGAAACCAGCTCAGATTTCCTGATTTCTATTTTCCTCAGTGGATATATGTTCTTTGTTACCTCCACCATATCGTTGTATACATCATCGCCAATGAGATATCTAACAAAATCTGCATAATTGAGCTGTGAGCTCTTGGATACTATAAAATCCGTGAGGGCTTTCCTGATTTCAGACTTCTTGTTATTGGTGAGCTTCCCATCGCTTACAACAACGATCTTAACAGTTATGACGCTTCCATCTGATGTCTTAACATCCTTTATAATGTCTATTCTCTCCTTTCTCCGTCTTACTAGCCTTCTTATATAATCATCTCCGATGTAATGCCCAATAAATATAGTTTTACATTTTGTCCCTTCACACCCAGTTATCCTGAACAGGGCCTTTTCATTTGATTTCTTAAAATTGCCTGTAAGATCAGATATGGGAACCTCAACGATCCTGTTTATCATAGAGTCTGCATCCTCGCCCAAAGCAACTGTTACCTCCTTTGAACCGAGATAGGATGGAGCCTCAACAGTATACCATATCTTCTCCTTCCACTTTTCTTTTCCTTTCTTCTGAGCTTTTTCACCAGCCATCTAATCCCTCATATACACTTAACGTGAATAGAAGGGTAATAATTGCACTAAATTAAACCTTTCGTGCCTTCATCTATTCTATCCAACCTCTGAATGATGGAAAACCCCCTCAGAATGAGGAAAAATACGATTACCTCTTGTTTTGGCAGGCGTTTCTAAGCTAAAACGAAAGGAAGCATACGTTCTTCAAACAAGATCCTTGTATTCTATAGATTTAACCGAAAATTTTTACAATACTTCTCAGAATGTGAATTTCCTTACAATGAAAGAAGAAAACTCTCGCTTAAAGATACTTCTTTATTCTATTCCAAAGCGTTTATACTTGCTATCATTTTAGAGAGTATTTTATAAGCCATATCCAGATCGGAATCATTTAACCCTGATAATGATTTCTCTATGAAACTGAAGTGTTTCTTCTTTGCCTCTTCATACACTTCTTTACCGTGATCTGTCAACGATATCTTAATTATTCTTCGGTCTGCTTCCTCCCGCTTCCTGACAACAAGGCCCTTATCTTCCATCTTGTCTATAACCCCGGTGACCCATCCTGGCGTTACATTTATAGAGCTGGCTATGGTAGCCATTGAAAGGGGGCCATTCTCGGACAACTGCCTCATGATTGTGAATTCAGTGACCGATAGATTGACGCCATTGAGATCACGTTCTGCCTTCTTATACCATAGTTTCCATAGGTCAACGTAAAGGCGCCATACCTGAATCGCCTTTGAACTGCAAGTTTTTTCATCCATTTCGATCACTCAGATTTACAACTCATATATTGCTTTATTACATATATTTTTGTATCTAAAGGAATTGTTTACACCTCGTATTTTGAAGAACTTACGTATTTCAATGAAATTAATCTGATGCGCTAAAATTATGCATAAATTAGCTTAGTGAGCTACTTCTCCGCTGAAGCTTCGGATCTTCCTTTCATCGAAGAGACCTCTGCCTCTCCGGACATACCTAAAAGCCATATATCGCTATAACCACAGGCGTTTATTCGGTTCGCAACGATCCTACTTAGGTATAATTCTATTGAGGGGTGTCAGTGTATCTCCTGTCAGAAGGATAGATTTACAGCTTCCTCCAAACCCATAACCTCTCTTTAAAGGAGAAATTCAAAACTTTGAAAAGGCACACATCTATAAAACGCATTTATTATGACTGTAGAACAAAGGTGGGCTCTGGAAAATTGGGATAAATAATAATTATATGTTTATTTAACTTTCTTCATCACAATCTCGTAGTATCCGTTTCTGTCGAATACTCCGACCAGCTCCTGGCCTGACTTCTGTATCCATGCAGGCGCATCCTTCTTCGTTCCTGCATCCGTGGAGTACACGGATATGACTT
>NZ_QJSM01000034.1 GCF_003205235.1 Thermoplasma sp. Kam2015
TGCCCAGAACGTTACGAAGATGTTGACGTCGATTCCATTGGCAACCGCACCGGATGTTATGACACCTGCGGCCGCTATCTTATCTATTGTTCCGGAGGCCAGAACAATCGACATTGTCTTGGACATATCTATCAAATAAAGAATTGCACATAATTAGATAAATTTTTCTATTTAGTCATAAAATGAAATAAAGGATTATATGATAACTGATATCGACGATATATGACACAATAACATAGATTACATCGTATATCGCTACTTATTGCCTCGATAATTTCCAATATATGAGTTAGTAGTTTTTATTTCGGCATAAAATGCACATATAAATAAGTTAAAATACAACTTTGCGATATTTGAATAGTGATGATATGACTGCTGAATTCATAGATTCATTGGCCGTGATGCTGCTGGCATTGGGAATGACAACAGCCGTTGGATCGATGTATTTCCTATTTTCAGCCCTGGGTAATGAAAAGAAAATTCAGAGTCTTCTGTTCCCGGCGGCTGGTATTGGTGTATTCGATTTTCTAAGCGGTTTCATCATGTCCTTCACATGGCCATTGCCTTCAAGCTACAATATGCTCTTTGGTGATCCACTTCTTATGGCTGGCCTTCTTCTTACGGTTTCAGCCATAGCTTATTATAAGCACTACGATATATCCTCAGTGTCTATACTGCTTTTCTTCCTAGGCATCTATATAATAATAGAGTCGGTAGGGATAGTAAACTATCATCTCGAAACTGGAAATGATCTTCTCGCCGCCATGGGCCTCTATGTTGTAGACGGCATTGCCGCTCTTCTTTCGCCAGTAATGTTCATTGATCCTAAGAAGGGGAAGGCTGCATACATTGTTGAAGCGGCTATACTTGCCATAGGAACGTTGATAGCCCTTTTCATAGGCTATACGGCAATATATGGGCATCTACTTGACTTCATAAAATATTTCCCATAATTAGACTAATCTTTTTTTCTGAATTTATCTATAAGTTCTAATTTATTCGCAAAGGCTGGATTTATATAATATATTTTTCCATATTTATCTCCCTCCGAAACAAGTACACCATTATCCTCCAATATCTTAGCATGATGCTCCGCCGTTCTGTAATTTATTCCAAGGGAAGCACTTATCTGATTGAGATTCGAAGGCTTATCCTTTAGGTATTCAATTATCCGCAACCGCATAGGGCCTCCCCTGGTGCCGAAGAACAGCCACCATATCAATCGCCTGTATTCATCATAGTACTCTGGATCGAGAGACAACATTAACAGATAAGAGAACCATATATAAATGTGAATATATCCCACCGTATAATATGATCAATCCACCGATCAGAAAGAATCTGCATATCTCAAAATATACATGGAAGATAGCTTGCTCTATAATATTGGTAGTTCTATTCATAAATCGCTAAGCTTAATAAGACTGTATTCCATGAAAGATAGTAATTATGTCTCTCGTTGTAACAGACGTGCTGAAATACTATGAGCCAGAAATAAATGACGATCGCATTTCAAAGCATTATATAACCGCATCCAGAAAGGTTCTTGGACAAGCGTATGGACTTCAGAATAAGATGATGGTTGTCGGAAAACTTATGGATGTATCTGTGGTTCCGGAAAGAGAGAAAATAACTGAAACAGCTGTCCCTGGTAGAGATAGGCTCGTAGGTACCAAGCTAGAAGCCTATTTCTTTACTGCCAACGGAAGTGAGCGGGATTACCTCTTTTTCTCGTCCAAGTTCAGTCGCATACTCACTGAATACGCCATTTTCCCTGACGAATATGAGGTCAAAGTTGAATTTATCTATGTTCAGAAGAAAATAGGAAAGATCAAACTGTATACAAAGGGAACGGTAATGGATAGTTACAAGAGCACGGAGGGTGAGAACGTTGGATGAAGCCGATGAGAAAATAGATAAGGCAACGAGATTATTGCAGGGAGGTATTAATGAGGAATCGCGTGGCCATAAGGACAAGGCTAAAGAGTATTATTTCGCTGCCTACAGGCTGATGCTAGAAGCTGCAAATGCCTCACCTCCGGATTTGAAGAAGAAGAGACTGGATCAGTGCAATATAATTCTGAATGCATATCAGCGGGTTAATGTGAACACAGAGCCACTACGTGAAAAAGAAGGAGACGATAGATTATCAGAGGGGGAAGCCCTCTTAGAGGAAATAGGTCTAGAAAAACCGGAGATCCCAAAGGTTACATTCGAAGACGTTGCAGGATTAGAAGATGTTAAGAATGAGATACTGGGAAAGATCGTGTATCCGATGAAATTCAAGGAGCTATCCCAGGAGTACAATATACAATTTGGTGGAGGAATGCTTCTTTATGGCCCGCCAGGGACAGGTAAGACCTTCATAGTGAAGGCGATCGCAAACGAGGTTAGAGCCAGGTTCATAAATGTAAATCCCGCAAGTCTTTACAGCCAATGGTTCGGCATGTTTGAAAAGAACATATCCAAGCTTTTCAGGGCAGCAGCACTGCTCTCTCCATCAATAATATTTTTTGATGAAATAGACGCGCTTGTGCCAAAGAGGGATACATCAAATTCAGATGCAGCAAAGCGAGGAGTCGCACAGCTACTGAATGAGGTCGGTGGTATAAATTCTCAGAAGAACAAGAATCTTTTCATAATTGCAGCAACAAACAATCCCTGGGAGATTGACGAGGCCATGCTGAGACCTGGCAGATTTGACATAAAGATCTACGTCCCGCCTCCAGATATTGTGGCTAGAAAGAAGATATTCCAACTGAACATGGCAAAGGTCAAGCAGGCTGGGAATATAGATTATGATCTTCTTGCACAGCAGACCGAAGGGTACAGTGGCGCTGATATAGAATTCATATGCAAGAAGGCAAGTCAGAATGTTTTCATGGAGGCTGTGAAGACTGGTAAACAGAGAACCGTTGAGACAAGAGATCTGCTGGACGTGATCGGAAGTATCAAACCATCCATAGATGCTGAGCTTCTCTCAAGATACCTGGAATTCAGCGGCCTATGATCAATAAGGTAATCAATCGCATAAGGTTTCTAATTTAAAAGTAAATTATTAGACGCTGAGCATTAAATATATAAAAAGGCCTCTCATCATTCAGTTCTATACTCTAGGTCAATTAACGGAAAATCCCTCGTCATCCTTTCTGAGAAGACCTGAATAAACGCCCCATTCAATGAGTATGACCTCAAGATCATGGTTACCGGATGGCGAATTGAATGTCTGTACTCCTTCCTGATTCAGAGATTCAAGCAATTGATCCAGATCGAAATGCCCAAGCCTAACTGCAGTCCTGAAAGGTTCTATGTTTTTAAGTGATTCTCTGATTATCTCTTTCCTCCGCTTTATCCCTGATTTGACATACTCCCTTCCCTTCTCGGTTATTATTATGTCACCTGACTCAGCAGAGACGAAGCCTAGATTGGAGGCCGTATACACTATGGGCATAAGATCGTCTATATCAACTTCCATCTCTTTCTCAAGCCTGTAAAGATCGGTTTTTCCATCAAATATATTATTCATAACGTACAATAATCCCACGAGATCAGCGATCCTCGCATTGGGGTCAACGACTTCAGTCATCGTTAGTTAATGCTTAGCATAATATTAAAAGTGTTCTATTTGACATAAGTATGTGCGTCGTATCGCAAACCATCTCAGGCAGCGAATACTCCTTCCTCTGCAACATATCTCTTTCGAGCAAGATCCATCATCCTTCTTGTGAAGATGATCGAGTATATTGCAACAACTATGCCGAACAAGAATGAACCCCATGCGGCCATTGCTATGTTCCCAACATTGGTCTCTATATCGATGAATTTCATCAATCCGTAATGAACACTTAGGTTTGTTCCCGGTATTATATCAGGCCAGTATTCGCCTATCATCAGACCACCCCACGCGCTGTTTATCGTAGATGATATGCCAGATATGAGATACGGGAAAGTACCCGGTAGTATTATACTCCTCATCCTTCTAAAATATCCCATGTTGAGATTCTTCATGACCTCAAAATATTCCGACGGAAGAGCCTTCACGCCCATCCAGAAGGAATAGAATATGTAATAGAATGTGCTCACGAAGCCCAATGCAAGAACGTAGAATTCATCAGTGAACGGCCCAAGCACAGAATGTATAGCAGTAAAACTTGCCCCGAATATGAAGGGAAAATATATAGGTGGAGGATATGCACTCAGGGTTTGTATTATCGGCACGCCAATACCCTCGGCTCGTGAATGCATGGCCAGATAATAGCCTAGAAATATGGCTATCACAAAAGATATAGCCAATATCACTCCCACCCGTACATAATCATACAGAAGATAGAGAAGTATCTTAGGCGTGACAGAGAATAGATGGATCCATTCGTTATGAGAAACCGAAATTATGAGATCGGCGCTAGAATATATTATGAGGCCGAGGATCGTGAAACCTATGGCTATGCTAGAATATCTGCTTATCTTCTCCCGTCGCATTTCACGCTTCTCGAAGACCTCAGGGGGCCTTGACATGACCCTAGATCTATAGTATCCCGCTAATCTTGAAAGTGGATTTCTGGCAACAACTGAGAGCAGCCTGGTGGTCTGCTTTACATTAAGGCGCCCCCTCCTTATTATAGGCGCATCGGTATCAACTGTATATTTCGACACGGCATACCTGCTGAACTCCCTCAGCCCGAGTATTATAATTATTATGACAAGAGCGAGTATCAATAACGCCATATAAATGAGCCTTATCTTATCACTCGCAGCAAGCGAATCCAGAACCGTGCCTATACCAAAAGTCTGGTATGTATGTACTCCGACGCTGAACACTTCGCTAACAGTTATGTAGAAAAACCCATCGGAAACGCTTGGGAACAGGTTTGCGGCGATCCTAGGATATGAAAATGGAATGAATATTCTTCTCATCTTTGTAAAAAACGACATCTGATAGTTCTCGGCAACTTCAAGCATCTCCCGGGGAACTGTCTTAAACGCCTGGTATTCACCCATCCATATGTTCCAGACCACGGCGGTAAAGACAAGAAAATCAGCAGCCATCTCAACCCCGAGTGGACCGCCGATCCTCGTCACAAATATGATCAAGACTATCGGGAAGAATGAAATAACTGGAACTGATTCGAATACCTCGATGATCGAGATATAAATATTTTCAAATATTTTCCCCTTTATGGCCGCATAGGCAAGAAACCAGCCCGTTACTATTGATATCAGTATGAGGCCAAGAACCCTACCGGCAGTCGCAAGAGCGGCCAGCGTGATGAGAAGGATCTCGTTCATATCTTTCTCACCTTAGGTGGCGTAAGATAGTTATAGAGAGTATCCAGTATCTGATTGAACTCTTCACTTCTCGGATTCCTTGGCCTAGGCAGATCCACATGAACCTTCCCAATCACGGTGGCCGGAACATTGTTAAGCACGTATATCTCATCGGCCAGCTCCACAACCTCAGTTAAATTGTGCGAAACCAGAACAACACCCTTCAGTGGAGTGTCAGGACTGAAGAGTATATTGTATATATCCTGTCTGAGACCTTCTGCCGTCAACTCATCAAGATGGGCAAATGGCTCATCCATAAGAAAGACGAGAGGACTTGCAGCCAGAGCTCTGGCAATGGCAACTCTCTGCCTCATTCCACCGCTCATCTCCTTTGGGTATAGATCTTCGAACCCCTGCAGCCCCACAGTCTCAAGAGCGTTCCTGGCGGCCTTTTCTGCCTCCTCATCCGAAACATTCCTTACCTTGAGGGACAGCATTACATTCTCCAGTGCCGTTAACCAAGGGAATGTCACTATGGATTGATGTATTAAGATGATGTCTGGGGTGGGCCTCTTAATCTGCTTACCGAACAGATAAACGGCTCCTTTGTCAGGTTTCAGGAATCCGCCGAGTATCCTCAAAAGCGTCGATTTACCTATACCAGATGGCCCAACTATGGCAACAAATTCGTTCTGGCCTACATCTATATTCACATCCTCAAATACCTTATACCCATTCTCATAAGAAAAATCGATCCCAACCGCACTCAGGACGTACTGGGCAGCTCTGGCTCGTTGCATTGCATTATCCTTAATGAGATCCTCGTCCATGGACATCACCTGCAGTGAAACAGTGAAATTCCCCCGATCATGAGCCTAGGCTTCCAGGTTTCAGTGCAGAGATCTCAGTGAGTTTTCACGGGGCAATCACCGTAACGCCCGATCCCTAGAACCTATATAAAGACTGTTTTACATATGACGCGCTTTTATTATGACTTGTTTGATAGAATGAATATATCGTTGACCACAGCTCCGGCAGTTTCATAAGGTCCATCTGATATATCACTGACATTCACCGTACCATTATTGTCCGTTATAATCTGGTAACCTAAACCATCTATGTCTATGTGCCTAAGAAAATCATCTTCCGACAATGATGCAATCCTGGATATGGCTACAGGCTTACCGTTATCTTCATAAACTTCAGTTATCAGGCGATCATTTTCACCATATGGAAGTTCTTTAACACCTTCATATCTTACATCTTTCAGAGTATAAGTGGTTCCAAATAGGCGGTTTACAAGTATAACGCTTTTCCTTCCAGCGTCTAGTCCTTTGAGGTCGTCCTGAGGATTTCTTTCGGCTATACCCTTCCTTATGGCTTCATCGACGACCTGATCCAGCTTTGCACCTCTCGCCATATTTCTTATAACATAGTTGATGGTTGAACTCACTATTCCTCTGAATCTAATCACTCTGGACGGAATTATGGAATAATCCAGAATGCTGAAAAGTGGAACACCACCGGCAACTGTCGCTTCGTATCGTATCTTTCTGGAATATTTTTTGGCCGAGTCCATTATATCTTTCCATCTGTTTGCCAGACCTGATTTATTGGCCGTAACAACATCGAGACCGTTTTGAAATGCCATCTTGTACAGATCAGCTTCGCGGGATCCGTCCCTTGATGCAGGTGTGCAGTCAACAAGAATATCTGCTCTTTCCTTCAAAAGTTCCGCAACATCTATTTCGGCATTGTTTGATACTCTGCCATTTAACTCCTTATTCCTTATAATATCCTGAATATTCAGGTTTTTCCCACTAACTGAACTGTGAGAATCAGATACGCCAACCAGCCGGACATTAAGACCACCGTTTCTCTCGTTGTTAGTCTGAAGGATCCTTAGGACGTTAAGCCCAACGTTTCCGACACCCATGAGTATAACTTTGATCTCTTTCATCCGGGCGAATACCGTATAGTAAGATATAAAATTTTCAACAAACTTGAAAAATGAACCATAATCAACACTATGAATATTGATTCATGATTTTAAGTTTGGAAAATGCAGATCCCATAACGTCTACGCTTCATACATATACGACAAGTTTAAATAGACCCATTATGTTAATCATTTAATGGTAGAACTAACGGGCTATATCCTTCTCATTGTTGCCCTCATCGATGGTTTGCTATTCGGACTGGCCATTAAAAAAGGCGTCACATCATTTATACTCATAGTGATTGCACTCATCCTCTCCACATACGTAGGCTTTTCATTCGCACCCCATGTATCCATAACAAATACGACGGCGAGACTTCTGCCGTATATAAAAACCTATGCATCGCAGATAACAAATGATATATCGATAGGTTTCGGTGGGTCCCTTTCCCTCACAGTGATACTGTTCCTAATAGGCCTGGCCGTAGGGCTCTGGAAGGGATAAGAAGCCGAACAGATAACGCGGGTCGTACTCATTTGAGCCATATATGATATAAAATTTTATTCGTGAATAGATTTTGTAGGAAATAGAAGCAATGTGAAGCCATAGCAAGAAAACCCTTACACCTTTATTATGAGATTTTTAAATATTATCAGATAAAAGAATATACAACATATCGCGAGAATAGGATTATCCTGATAAACCTCTAAATAGATAATAAGGTTCTTCGGTATTGGTACTATTCTATTAGGATAAAAACAACGCTAATATCACCTAGAAAATACAGTGGGTATACCGGTACATGCAAACGTCCAACAGGTCCAGTATCCCAGGACTTCATTTTGGGAAAGGTTCATTTGATCTGATCGTCATTGTTCTTAACGCCGCCAAGTGACTTCAGGAGATTTTCTAGATCTTTATCCGTGCTGGCTGACTCGGATGGCTCCTGAACAGCAGGCTTTTCCGATGCTTTCTGCCCTTCACCTGAAAGTGAAGACAATATCTTCTCAACGCTCTCTGGATTGTATTCTCCCTTCTGATTGACAGCGGTAGTTATCTGATCAAGCTGGCTGCTCAGCCTCTCCTGTATCTGATCCGATGCAGTGATTATCTTCTCAACATTCTGCTGCATCTGTATCACCTGCTTCTCAGTAAGCTGGCTCTTGAGCAGATCTTCTGATCCTTCTTTCAAGGAGGCCCATACTTTCTTGGTTGTGTCGGCAAACTGCAGATTAAGATCTATATTTTCAAGAAACAGTTTGTAATCCTTCAGTCCCCTTATGGCACTGTCCAGAGAAATTATGTTAGAAGCAAAAACCCTTGCCTTTTCTATGTTCCCATCCTTTAACGATATCTTGGCGTTTTGTATATTCATATCCCTGTTCTTTTCATACTGTCTGATTGCCCTGTCTATGTCAGATTTCCATTTGCTTATCCTGGATCTTCTCTCAAGCATTTTCTCTTCTTCGCTCTTTCCAAATTTGAATAATACCATGATCATCTCCTTCGATCTTTTACTTTCTTCTCCCTTTAAAATATTAATTTAATGTGAGATATAAACTTTTATGTGTATTCCACTTTTTATCTATGATCCCAATTTTTTTATGATCTTCTCGTAAATCCAAAAACATCATCATATGCTGCTGGAATAGACGTCTTTTACCGCCTTAAGATCACGCAGTGCAAGGTATGGATCGAATGGGACAGGAGAATCGTCAAGCACGCTCTTCAAAAAACCAGAAACTTCGTCAAAGAATATGTCATGTTTACCCAGATCAATTAACGAACCGTTGAGTATAGGATCACCATATGCACGTTTCCCCTTTGGTGTTTCGAAATTGTTTGGTTTGGTAGTAATATCCTCAACTATGCTCCCTTCGGTTCCCACTATCTCAAATGATGGTAACAACGGCGGGTAGGGATAACCCCATGAATAGAAAAATACCCCGTTTGATCCGTTCCTGAACTTAAATAACGCCTCGACCGTGTCCGGTTCCTCTATCGATGGTACAGACTTATAAAAGTTTGAACGAATGGATACATATTCGCCGCTAAGATTCAGCAACGTATCGATAAAATGTATGCCGCCATCGATCAGTGGCCCACCGCCCATTATTGAGGCCTGCGATCTCCATCCATGCCAGTTGTATTTCCTCTGATCCCTTATTATTATTGTATGCGCTGATCCGATCTTTCCAGAATCCATGAATTCTTTAGCTTTCCACACACTTGGATCGAAATAATACTGATCCGCAACCATCAATTTTCTTCTATATTCCTCGGAGGATCTTATCATTTCCTGCGCGTCTTTGATCTCTGTAGCTATTGGCTTTTCCACCAGTACATGCTTCCCCAAACTCAAGGATCGAATCGTAACATCCTTGTGGAGGTTGTGTGGAAGAACAAGATCGAATATCTCCGCATCCGATTTGAATGCCTCTTCAAGAGATCCATATACCTTTTTTATGTCGTACTTGCCTTTCAACTCATTTACTATATCCATCTTTCTCTCAGTTATCTCTATATCAATATCCGCCTTTGACCATGCTTCAATATGTCGTTTTCCAAATCCATTAAGGCCAATTATATTAACTTTCAAAATCAATCCCTCTGACGTCTAGTTAGATTAACTACAACTAACTTTGCTTAATATACTTTTCATAGAGATACTAGGAAGTCCAAGCCAGCTACCTCTCGCTAAAAGCTCAGAGCTTGCAGCTGGGTGGATCAGATGAGCGAAAATAACACGCGTCACAATAGGCTGGCTGACTACAGCCCCGTCCCTGATATTGAGGGATGCAACGAAATCTGCCTCTCCCTCAAACCCACAGGAAACCCATCTGAAACTGGATAGTTCAGGTCTGTTCCTTTTACCTATGGTGTGACATACAGGGCATTCCCTGCTGGAATTATACGGATCAATGACGATGACTGTAACGCTTATTTCCTTTGCCGTGTATCCGAAGAACTTACTTGTTTTCCATTGGGGAAGTCCGTGTATCTCATGTCCGAAGAAAGAGTTTTATTGCTTCTATCAAACACCTAACCTTTCTATAAATATTGTAAGATCTGCTTGTTCCATCCTTCACAGCTTTGAAATTCCTTTCAACGGTTATCTCAGAAATATTTTTTAATTGAATAATGATAGAGATATTGTATAAGAAATGATGTTACAAATGCATAATAGAATAATATCGTTCAATCTTGTATCATTTCATTAAAATATCGATATTATGGGAGTGCTGATCGATTTGAACATACGACGTGTGGTGCTTGATGTTGACAAGGGCCTGAACAGGCCAACGTTGGTTGAACTTGCTGCCGCGATAGAAAGAGTGCAGGGAGTAGAGGCAGTCAATATAATAGTGACGGAAATGGATATGGAAACTATGGGCACAAATATAACCGTGGAAGGTACAAATATAAACTACGATGAACTGATAGAAACTATTGAAAACACTGGATCTGCCATACATTCAGTTGATGAAATTGCTGTGGGCAAAAGGCTAATAGAAAACGTGAGGAGAAATCAGAATTGAGAGGGCGCATTCTCTTTTCCATAACACTTGGGCTCTCCGATGGAATAATAACATCACTTATGATAGCTGCAGCAGCGCTCTCTTCTACCGTTTCCATAGGGCTGATCGAAGCCTTAAGGATTGGCGCTGGTTCGGCCATAGTGGGAAGTTTCAGTTTCTTCATAGCCGAGTACGCCAGATTGCGTGGTGAAATATCACGGATGTCAAGACAGCTAGCCATGGAGTCGCCGAGGAAACTCATGAGAAGCCACATCGGCATTGAAATAACTGAGGAAGCCGTGGAGGGTACTGCAATTGCTGGGCTTTCTGGTTTTCTAGGTTCAATGATCCCCCTGGCCTCTGATGCGTTATTTCCTGGATTGCATGCACTTCCATTTATAGCAGCTACAGTTGCGCTTGCCTTTCTAGGCATAGGTCTTGCAAGGTCAATTTCAGGTCATTATGCTATATGGGCAGTCGGCATGTCTGCCGTCGGCATAATAATGTCCTATATAGGCATACTTCTGCACATAGTCTCATGAGTAATTGTATCGAAGCTCAGAGGCTTCAAAATGTCATATCTCCATAAATAACTTTAATTATAATTATGGCTATGGGATTTGGTGATAACGGACATACTCACCCAGATCTTGATACTGCTCTCCGTTTCTATGCTGCTGGGCGTTGTACTTGATAAATTCAAAATTCCAGAGGTTGTCGCATATATCGTCTCCGGTGTGATAGTCGGTGCAGGTGTCCTGAAGATTATATTACCCTCACCCACGATATCAGACATAGAGAGCATCTCGCTCTTCTTCATAATCCTGTCCATAGGGGTGGAGGCAAATACTGAGTACATATATGGAAATCTGAGGAGATCCATAATATTCACCATCTCAGGTTTTGTTATACCGATGATACTCGGATTGATCATACTCAACATGATCACCCCATTTGGTGTGATTTCTTCATTTGTTGTATCATTGTCGGTTAGTGTTCCTTCAATCTCGATAATATCGGTTCTGTTGATGAGATACAATCTCCTCAAAGTGAATGGAGGGAGACTTATCCTTTCAGCAGTTGTTCTCACCGATATACTGGCCTTTATAATGCTTTCAGCCACAACGGAAAATATGTACAGAGTGATCGAATCGCTCGGTTTTGTGGTATTATTCTTCTTTGCAATAGCGGTATTCGATATTCTGATAAGGAGAAGGGCGATAGGAATAATAAAATGGATTGAAGAAAAGGAGGAAAGCACGAACATGGAGTACCTGCTCTTCTCTATCGTTATAATAGCCGGATTGCTTGTATCAATCATATTTGAGGCTATCGGCATAACCTATGTGCTTGGATCTTTCTTTGCGGGTATACTCATACATGAGGCCTCAGTCGGTGAAAAATACCACAGAATGCTGGTTAATACTCTGAAGCGGATAAATGACTCGTTCTTCATCCCGCTGTTCTTTTCCATAGCTGGACTAAGTGTTGTCTTTCCACATCTGGATCTGTTCATCATCTTTCTGCCGGCACTTATTGTCATAATAGCCTCAGGCACGGCTCTTAACTATCTGATGTCCAAGAGATTCATAAAGAGCATAACACCATTGACAACGATGTCTGTGCTGGGCGGAAGAGGTGCAGTTGGCGTCATTATAGCCGCAATAGCTTACGACACCGGCATAATAACATCGACCGAATATTCACTTGCGATACTAGGAACAGTTCTGATTTCATTGATAATAACGCCATTGATCTCACTTGCTGTATCAGGTAACAAAAATGCGGGAACCAGCAGCCAGTCAGGTACCTGAACTGTTGCAAGGCACTTCGTCTTTATCAAGGCCAGAACATATAATGTTTCTTGAATAAAATTTTACTTAATACCGTTTTTCAATTAAAAAGGCCAAATCATGATGGGTTTATCATTTTTATAATTTATAAGAGAAAAAGTTAATTAATACGCCAATGTTTCATATATATGGAAGGATTAGAAGACGCCGATGGTTATCCAACCGAGTCGAGGATCATAATTACCTTGAAGAAGCATGACGGATTATCTCTTCAGGACCTGTCAGATCAACTCGGATTATCAAAGATGGCCATACTCAAGCATATTCAAGTTTTGGAGAACAGACATATTGTGGAAAGAAGGATCATGAAAGGCGAAATAGGTCGACCATTCTATAGGTTCTATCTTCTAACGGAATCTTCAAGCGCATTTGGTTCCGCAGGAGATCGGATATTGAATGAACTGATAGAATTTCTTGCCGAAACAGGCAACAGGGATCTGGTGATCAGATTCCTAGAAAATAGGTATGATGAGATAAAAAGATCTTACATTCGGAAACTGGGTAACATGAAAGAAGATTCAAGGGTTGAAGGACTGGTAAAGCTACGTTATGAAGAAAATTACGTGCCTGAACTGAAGAAGACTGGTAATTCCAAATACGAGCTGTCTGAATACAATTGCCCCATATTCACCATTGCCCAAAGATTCGGCGAGGCCTGTTCACTGGAATGCAGCCTATTCGAATCCGTGCTGGGTATGAAGGTCGTTTCTACACACACGCAGGTCAATGGACACGGTGCCTGCCGATTCATAATAAGTAAAGAGAAATCAGTTTCGTGAGCTACTCCTCAGCTCAAGCTTCGGATCTTCCTGCTTCAACGATCAAACTCGATCCACATACTGCCAGATCGCAGTTTCCCGTCATTGGAAACTTTCTTTCGGATCACGTCTGGAAGAAGGGTTACGGAGGTTGCGATCTCCACAGGCGTATATTCGGATCTCAGCGATTTTACTAAAGTATCATCCACTTGGTTTTCATGGATGATAAAAGAGAATATGGGAAGACGATCTATAGATATTCCCATTGAAGGAAGTCCGTGTATCTCCTGTACGAAGAGAGAGTTTTACTGCTTCCCTCAAACTCCTAACTTTTTTATAAAAGAATCTGGCCTTTGATAGTTTTTCATTTTTTTGAACGAAGCATTCTATTACGAGTCTCTGATATTTTATAAAATTTATAAACGATTTAATTTATTAATTTTTCAAAGATAAGATCTTATGCAATCAACGAGAATATCGAAGGATTCGACATTACTTTACAATTCATCGAAGATATTAGCACTATCCTCCACATATCCGGTGGAAATTTACACCATGTTTCTGCTCAGCCTCAGCGATCTAGGCAAGATCCAGTTCGGAACTATTATGATACTTTCATTGATTTTTTCAATGTTCATCGATCCCTTCCTGGGAAAAATAATAGACTCATTTCCAAGAAAGAGACTTATAGAAATGCTGCAGACAATCTCGATCCTATTCGAGATGTTCTCTCTCCTTCTCTGGCACTTTCATATAATGCAGAGGATGCTGGTGCTTTCGGTGCTGCTGATCTATATTAATGTGAGTTCAAGCGTGTACTTTGACATGATGAGGGCATTGCTTCAGACCATATCACACCAAACTGCATATCTGAGGATGAACGGCATCGCAGAAGCGTCTGGGCAGTTTCCGTCCCTCCTTGGATCTGCGATAGCTGTACCTGCTCTATTACTCATTGGACCGCAGGGATCACTTGCGCTGGCCATAATCATCCAAATAATATCATTGCTATTCATATCATTGATCGAAGAGAATTTCACTCCAGAAAAATCTTTACGGGATAAGAAGATCAAACATAATGGAGTCCTGTCGATGATCAGGAGATATCCCAAGCAAACCTTTCTCATCTATTTTCTGAACTTTCCGTTCATCATGATCATAGTTGGCAATCTGCTGAAGCCTGTATTCATAGTGAATGTTATTCATGGAAATGTATCGTATATTTCATTCTCTGAAATGGATTATGCGGCCTTTGCTGCGCTGACTGGCCTGGCCATATCGATGTTTCCAAGAGGAAATGAACTTGCCAACAGCTTCATTTTTTTCGCTATTTACACAGCTGCTCTGCTTCTTATGCCTTTTTCCTCTAATTTCATCTTCTTCATGATCTTTCAGAGCTTACACGGAATCGGAAATCCAGGAACGCGGATAAATAGAAATTCATTCGTGATGAAGCATGTTCCTATGGAAATGCTCGGAAGGTTTTCATCAGGAGTTTCTTTCCTTTCCACCATAACAATGATGACCATACTGATAGCGGTTACTCTGGAAATCAATAGTACCAGCATAATATTTATTTTCCTAGCCCTTGGAACACTGTCTGTAGCGGCGATGATCATGGCCTTCCTACTTAAACAAAAAACCGCTATGACAATGTTTTCAACCGACGTGTAAAGCTTTCAATAGAAATTATGAGATATATAAGCATAACCTCATGATCCTGATTTAACTGCATTCTATTGCCAAATTCGAGTTAGAAATCCTACAAAACGAGCGATCTGATTCTAAGCTTCAATTAATGAATAGCTCAATGCCCGGGCCGGGATTTGAACCCGGATCTGAGGCTCCGCAGGCCTCCAGGATATCCAAATTACCCCACTCGGGCATTTCCGTATCCATTTTTGATATTTATGTTTGCGTACACAGTAAAAAATGAAATGTACTGCTGGAATTATATTTATAAATTCTTACAAATAAAATTATCGTATATGGCCAGCTATACAAAAATATATAAAAAAATATTTAAATTATGTGCAGTTTCTTTCCGAGATCCGCGAATGCATCCACAGCGATTTTTATGTCCTGCTCAGTGTGAACTGCTGAAGGCATCAGCCTTATTCTCGCGGTTCCCTTCGGTACAGTTGGATAGACTATGGGTGAAGCGAACACATCCTTTTCATCATATAATCTCTTGCTCAGATCAACGGTCTTCTTTTCATCGCCTATTATCACAGGTGTTATCGGTGTCTTGCTGTGGCCAGTATTGTACCCGATATCCGATAAGGACTTCTTCAGGAGATCAGAATTATGCCAGAGTTTCTTGATCAGCGAGTCGTCCTTCTCTAGGATCTCTATTGCCTTGAGAACTGCAGCTGCATCAGCAGGGTTCAACGCGCTGCTGAAAAGGAAAGGCCTGGATTTCTGCTTAAGGAGATCAATAAGATCTGATGAACCTGCTACAAAACCTCCCATTGATCCAAGTGCCTTTGAGAATGTTCCCATCTCAATATCTACACGATCTTCAAGATGGAAATAGTTCACAATGCCTCTTCCATGATCGCCTAGAACTCCTTCACCATGAGCGTCGTCAACGTAAACCATCACATCGTTCTTTTCGGCAACCTCTGTTATCTCTGGCAATGGTGCGATGTCCCCATCCATGCTGAAGACTCCGTCAGTTATCACAATAGCTTTTTTGAATGAAGACCTGTTTTCTCTGATCTGCTTCTCAAGGTCTTCCACGGAGAGATGCTTGTAAACTATCCTCTTCGCGGAACTCAATCTTGTTCCATCTATAATACTCGCATGATTCAGTTCTTCTGAGAATATCACATCATCCTTTCCAACAAGAGCAGGTATTGTACCCACATTAGCAAGTAGTCCACCCTGATATACCAGAGCAGCCTCCATATGCTTGAACTCTGCGATCTTCTCTTCAAGTTTGGCATGAATTTCATCGGTACCGGCTATAGATCTCACTGCGCCAGCACCAACACCATATTCTTCTATAGCCTCTATAGCTGCTTTCTTTGTTTCCGGATGATTTGCAAAGCCAAGATAATTGTTAGAGCACATATTCAGAACTTTCTTGCCGCCAATGGTTACCCAAGATCCCTGAGCACTTTCGATAGTCCTTATGGGAACGTATCTACCCTCTGCCTTCAACGCAGAAAGTTCTTCTTCTACCCAGCTCAATTTTTGCATATTTATTTAATCGATAAAGCCTATATAATAATTTCATAACATCCCATAACCTGCCACATATTTGCTCGCTTTCTTTCCTCTTTCTGAACAATGCAGTAAATTTTTCAAAAGGTTTAAAGACATAGGTTAAAGCCACTCGCAAATTGCTATATACCTGAAAGCTATCAACTCATAAAACAGATAATGGAAACCTTAGGTTGATTAAGGTAAAATCCTATTCAATGGGTGATCAGATGGATGAAGAGATGTTAATACCGGAAGAGGAGTATCAGAAATCAGGAGTGCATATCGGTACGCAGGTAAAGTCCAGCGATATGAAGCCGTACATATTCAAGATCAGAAACGATGGACTTTACATACTTGATGTTAAAAAGACAAATAGTAAGCTGATAGTTGCCGGAAAGATGCTTGCAAGATTTGAGCCGCAGGATATACTTGTTGTGGCGCAGAGGCAGTATGCGTTCAGGCCTGTGGCAAAATTTGCTGAGGTCACCGGTGCAACGGCGATAACCGGAAGGTTCAACCCAGGCACGCTCACCAACCCGAGCCTTAAGTTTTACAAAGAGGTAAAGGTCATAATCGTCACCGATCCTCTTGCAGACGTTCAGGCAATGAAGGAGGCTATAAAAGTTGGTATTCCAATAATTGCTCTGTGCGATGCAAACAACAAAACCGATTTTGTGGACCTCATAATTCCCACAAACAATAAGGGCAGGAGATCTCTGGCTGTGATATACTGGTTGCTAGCCAGAGAGATATTGAAAAACAGAGGTACCATATCCAGCTATGATCAGTTCAAATATACAATAGACGATTTCGAGGCTCAGATCTAAATTATATCTTTTACCCTTTTAAGAGCCACGTATCTGACCTCATTTTTATATATACTCGCAAATATCATTGTTTTCCTCACGCTTGACGCCACTCGCACACCTCTGCTGATAGAATACCATCTTTCCGTGTCGGATATGACGCTCACTAGATATTCAGCATGCTGACTCTCATTACCCAGATAGACCCGGAAGTTCGCACCATACTTGAATCCTGTCTTTACTATGCACCCTCTGCTTACCAGATCAGAAAATACTGTATCTACCGGTGTCACATCATGTTTTCCTGAAATAAAGTTGGCCTCCGTTTCTGTCAGTAATCTGTATCCATGAAACGTGGATCCGATCCAGCTACTGGCCTCTTGGCTGAGAAAATTTCTTCCTCCCATCTTAACGACAGAACCGGAAATTTTTTCAAAATGAACAGTTCCCGCCGGTGAAACTTCCTGCGATGAATATATGGTGGGATCTCCTTCCTCATCCACCGTGAAATAAAAATCCACTGGATTTTCCACAAAATCAGAGAATTCAATGAGATCTGATTCCCTCATTACCCTGAGGCTCATAGGCCTCTCAGTGGTTTTTCTGAAATACAAGAGGCCAGAATCCTCCTTGACACGGTATCCTCTGTTCTTGAGAAGTTCATAGGCGACGTATCTATCAAAGGTTACAGCGTTAAAGATATCGGCAACCGATCCATCATCCTTGAACCTTATCCTGCCTTTGAGATAGAGGTATAGGCATTCGAAAGGATCAAGCACCAGTTTATCTCCGCTTAGGTATCCTATTCTGTACTTTCCTATGATGTAATTTCCACTTTTGCCGTCTTCAATTAGAAAGTCATGAGAACCGCAGATGCCTTCTTCCATCTATCTCCTCAATACATTCCTGCTTATTATTCTATCAACAATATCATCAAGAATACCATCAAAACCTGTGCCATCCTTGCATGAAACCATATAATAATCTGATCCGAACTTTCTGCTCAACTCCTCAAGATCCTCCTTCCAGATCTGAGCTTCGTACTTGAGATCGGTCTTATTTCCAATGATATACACATTGCTCTTGTTCATCCCATGGGCTCTGGTTATGACCCTCTCAGCAAACTGCAAACTACCTGAATCGGTGAGATCAATTATAACGATCATGCCTGTGGCAGTTCCCATGGTCCTTTCAGCATCATCATCTGCCTCCTGAAACAGAATGTCGACGCTGTATCTGTTGCCATTTATTTCCCTTGTTACTGTCTTCTTTATCAGAGATCTCTGAAGCCCGGGAGTCATCTCCCCATAGACGATATATGATATGAATGAAGACTTTCCGGATCCCTTTGAACCGATCACGAGGAATTTCCAAGCGAGTTTTTGAATAGGCATTGGGCATCAATATGTATCTTTTAGTTATACTTTTTCCTCAGAATACTACCCGTCCGCGATGGATCGCGCGTGATCTTTGACAACAGAGCTCAGAGGGAATTTGAAAAATTAGCCTCTGTTAAATAATGGCACTATAATTTTATATATTTACATGATATTTAATAATCATGGAATTTAGATTTTCTGACATATTTCAGTATATAAAGCCCTCGGAGATAAGATCATTATTGAAATACACGTCTGACCCTGAACTTATTTCTTTCGGCGGTGGAATGCCAAATCCAGAATCATTTCCGCTGAAAGAGATGAAGGAGATCCTAAATGATGTTATAGAAAACTACGGAAAGAAGGCCCTACAGTATGGGACAACGGAGGGCCTGGATCCGCTCAGGGATGAATTGGCTAAATATGTTGAGAAGACTGAAGGAATAAGGGCAAAGAGAGAGGAGATCATACTCACCACGGGATCGCAGCAGGCCCTGTATGCCATAGGTAAAATATTCGTGAACCCTGGTGAAACCGTAATCACGGAGGGCCCGACATATGTTGGGGCAATATCAGCGTTCAATTCGAACAAGGCAAACATGATCGCCGTTGATCTTGATGATAATGGCATGAACATCGAATTGCTTGAAGAGAAGATAACGAATCTTATGGCTAACGGAATGAAACCAAAATTCATCTATGTAATACCGACTTTTCAGAACCCGGCCGGTACAACTATGATACTCGAAAGGAGAAAGAGGCTTCTTGAGATCTCCAAGAGGTATCAGATACCCATCGTCGAGGATAATCCTTATGGCCAGCTGAGATACGATGGTGAACCTGTACCATCCATAAAGAGCATGGATGATGATGGCAACGTTATCTATCTCGGTACATTCTCAAAGGTCATGGCGCCTGGCCTCAGACTTGGATATGTCATTGCGGACAGACAGATAATAGATAAGATAAATCTGGTCAAGCAGGGCCTTGATCTGGCTTCTGATTCCCTTTCTGAATATATAGCCTATGAATATCTGAAAAGAGGAGATATATACAGGCAGATACCTAAAACCGTTAGCCTGTACAGAAAGAAGAGGGATCTCATGCTGAAATCCATAGAGGAGTATTTCCCGGAAGGAGTCAAGTACACAAAACCAAACGGTGGCATGTTCCTTTGGGTTTCCCTCGATGAGAAGATCGACACAACAAAGATGCTCGAGAGAGCCCTAAAGGCAAAGGTAGCCTATGTCAGCGGTTCCGCCTTTTATCCGCATGGGGAGAAGCATAACAGCATGAGGCTTAATTTCACCTATTCGGACGATGATCAGATCGTAGAAGGCATCAAACGCCTCGCATATGTCATAAATGAAGAGATGGAGATAGTCGAATAATATCTAAATCTCATTATTTTGCAATGTAAGCCAAATATATTTTATTGTTAAAGTCATAACGTCAGGATGATAACCGTTGTTGGGGGGACCTTCTCAAAGCTCCACAAGGGACACAAGGCACTGTTGAACACTGCAATAGACACTGGAAATGAAGTTGTGATAGGCCTCACAAGCGATGAATATGTGAAGAAAAACAAGATATATCCAGCTGTTCCGTATAGCATCAGGTACAGAACCCTCTACAATTATATGATCAAGCGTACCAACAGATTCAGAATAAGACAGATCGACGACAGAAATGGAAATGCCCCCTATGAGAAGGATTATGAGATAATAGTTGTATCACCTGAAACATATCCCCGATCATTGAAAATAAACGAGATTCGGATCAGCAACGGCCTGCCTCCACTGAAGATAATCAGGGTGCCATATGTTCTGGCCCAGGATCTATTCCCGATAAGCTCAACAAGGATAATCAATGGTGAAATAGACGCAAATGGCAAAAGAAAAATACCTCTAAAAATAGGGATATCAACCAGAAATGAAGCGAAGATATACGCTGTAGAAAAATTTGTCAGAAGGATTGTGAAGAATTACAGCATAGTGAAGAACGAGGATTATTCGCTCAAAACACAGCAACCATTTGGCGAGGATACGATGGAACTTGCAACCCAGCGCGCCATGGCCTCCCTTAAGGATAACGACTATTCGATAGGCATTGAGTCTGGGATAATATATGAAAAATTCTCAAAGAAATACTTTGACGTGCATTACTGCGTCGTTATAGATCGCTTTGGAAACGTTACTAGGGGCATGAGCAGCGGATTTGAGATTCCGGATCACATCGTAGACAGGATGAAACGAGATATGACGTTCTCTGAGGCTTATTCAAAATATTTCAATCTGGAGGAAATCGATCAGGCAGAGGGTATAATTGGAAAGCTATCCGGTGATAGATTGAAGAGGATAACGCTCATGGACGAGGCCATAAGGAACGCCTTCATACCTCGGCTTGATCCTGACTTCTACGATTCCACGTACACGCCACCCTGATCCAGTTGATCAACTCATCATCGTTCCGTCGAATACAGTTCTCAATTTTATCGATACATTCTGTCAGCCTATCTGGGCTTGATCAGGATCCATTTTTTCTGTACTTTCTACCCGTGATCATGCCCACCGTGAGGACAAATGAAGACATGATCAGCATCGCCAGAAGGAGGTAAAATACCTCTCTGAAGCCTGTTGGCTCAGCCAAAGCTATGAAACCGGGTATCAGGCTCATCTTATACACCGTACTGCCTGTGAATATGCCCATGCTGACGGTCTTCCTGCCGCCCATCAGCGAAACAAGGATCATTATGATCTCTGGAAGGGATGATATAAGTCCTATACCATAGACACTCAATGCAATTGCGCTGATTCCGGTGTATCTGGCTATCTCTATGGTGCTTCTCACCAGAACATCTGAAGATATGAATATCAGTACAAAAGCTAATATTAACAGTACAGCTGAATAACTATGCATGTTTTTTTCATCCGGATCCCTGTTTCCTTTGGCCTTGACAGAGACGTAGATTATGAAAGGAACAAACAGTAATGTACTCAGATACCATGGAATATAGTTATATACTATCGATAAACCAATTGAAATCACTGCTAAAGCTATTATTATCGTCATGTCGATCATGAAGGATCTCACTACCTTGAGATAGATCAGCGCAACTATGGCAGTGAAGAAGATCATTGTTATGAAATTGGAACCTTCCACAGCGCCTATTCCTATCTCCGGATGACGAAAGATCAGTGATGATACTGAAAGCGCAATCTCATCCAGAACAGACGCTAGGCCAATGAAGATCGTACCTGCATACATGTCTCCAATGCCCATTTCCCTGAACATCGGCACGGCGTTGTCAAAGAAGGTATCGCCCGAAAGCACAAGTATTAGGAGCGAGATCAGGAAAAATGATACGATCAGAAAAATAGAATGAGTATTATATAAAATTATCAGTATAGATAATACGGTGAGGGAAGAAAACAGTTCAATGGAATGCGGCCTCTTCAATCTGGTTCTCTCCCGCCTCCTCTATCATATCACCACGTATAATCTTTCTCGTGGAAATTGACGTTGGTCTCAGCTTATCAACAAGATAAGCAAAAGCATCATCTGCAGTCTTGGGATCGCCGCATGTATATATATCTAGCGTCACCAAGCCATATTCTGGCCAGGTATGAAAAGAAAGATGCGACTCTGCAAGAAGCACTATACCGCTGGCACCCCTCGGCCGGAACTGGTAATAGTCAGATGATATCTTAGTAAGCCGACCGTACTCTACAGCGCCCTCTATGATAGGAAACATGCGTTCTGTAGTAGCTATCAGTTCTGAATCCACCCCGTAGAAATCTGCAATGATATGAATTCCTACTCCCACTTCCATCGTCCTCCATACAGGTTTTCACCTCTTAGGTTAAAGGAAGAATTAATATGTTGTATTTAAATATTTTATCCGGTTGGTGCATATGTTTAAAATTTATGAATACTTATTAATTTAGTAAATCCATTGCCTGTTATTCATAATTTAAATAATATTATAGTTAAATTATAATAATACTGTTCAAAATATTCATGAGAGTTCCAAGATATTGGCTTTAACGGGATTATAACGATTTTCGAGCTGCGGTATTTCAGCCATGGAATAGTGCAGTCGCCTCCTGGAGGTCACAACCATGACGTTTTGACCCCTCACGCATGCTTCAAACGCAGCGGCAAGAGGGGCATATTCAATATCTGGCTCGACACCCACATTCCTAAGGGCAACGTATCCAGCCTCTCCAATGGCAGCACGAAGATCGGAAGGTACCTTGGCCATGATATCCTTCAATTTTTCCTTCACCTCATCATTCAGCTCGTCCGGTATAACGACTATCGACAGCCTGCCTATATTCACGTCTATCATGCCAGACAGATCGGTTATACCAAGAAGTCCTCCAGCCTTCGCACCATTTACAGCCCTTCCCCTGGCTCCATCGCCAGAGAGATATGCATATAGATAACCGCCTTTCATTCTGAGGTAGACTGTTGATCCTGAATTTATATCTTCAGCGGCTATTGCCTCCCAGATCATAACGCTGTCCAGATCCTTTATATTGGATGTTATGAATTCCCTCATATCAGAAAGCTGCCTGTACAGGAAATCGAAGCCTTTCTTTGTTATCCTGTTTTCGTTATCTATGAAACCCTCCTTTTGCATATTTTTGATATGATATATGACGCCCTGGAGTGTTATATCCATGTCCTTGGCTATCTCTGATGGCTTGCGTCTTCCATGATATATATTCAAAAGCACTATTATCTGATTGATCTGATCCGGTTTGGGCAGCATTCAATGCAATATATAAAGCAAACTAAAAAATTTTGTCATGATCCTCTATACATTGGTTTCCTTTTGATTACTATGTCATACCCTTATAGGATATATTATGGTAAGTATCAGAGAAAGCAGATAGATAAAGCCTATGAATGAATTGGCATTGAAAAATGATTTCCTTACCGTTTCTGGCCTCGACGGGTCCAGTATGATGTGCTGGTATATGACAAGGAAGCTTATCAGGATCATCGCCACCAGATACCAGTATGTTCTTATATAGAACAGAACCACCCAGAACGAGATCAGCGTAACTATGTGAAATGCAACTGATATTTGCAGGCCTCGCTTCAATCCATATTTTACCATCAGCGTCTTTAGGCCATTGATCCTGTCATATTCCATATCGGGTATGACGTATATCACGTCAAAACCGGCTATCCAGAATGATGATCCTATGAATATGAGATATATTGTAGGGTCTCTTGGGAAGATTGGAAGTACTGCCAGATAGCCAGCCAGAATGCCGACGCCTATCGTGGATCCCATGTATATGTGCCTCCACGCTGTGTATCTTTTAAGCAATGGATCCGTTAGAAAGAGAAAGATGACGACAGGTGAGAGTATAAGCACAAGCCTGTTGAGCAGAAATGTTGTTAGCTCGAATATGGCTACGAATAATACGGTGAGTGCTATTGCCTCAGATTTTGACATCCTTCCTGAGACAAGCGCCCAGTCCTTCTTCCGTGGATTTATCAGATCATAGCGAAGGCCCTCTATCCTATTTATGGACATTGCGGATGCCCTAGCAGATACGGCCGCTATGAGTATAAGCAGTATCTTCAATGGGTATACGTATCTCCCGGCAGCAAGGACATAACCTGTGAATATGAATGGAAGATCGAACACAGTATGCTCCAGTTTTATGAATTCAACAATATCCTTGAAGTTCATCGATGCGCCTGCCGCATTTTGAAGATCACTGCGAGAGACCGTTCTTCCTCATGATCTCGCGTACTTTGTTTTCTATCTCCTTAGGCATCTCGAGCACATCTGGCCAGCGGCGCTGGTATCCTTCATCCGCTCTCTTCTTCGTTGCATCTATGCCCATCTTGGAACCGTAATTGAATATCGGTGAGGCATGATCCAGACTGTCCGTGACTGTTCCGGGTATGATGATCACGTCCCGATCCGGATCGATTCTGGTAGTCATTGCCCAGATCACCTCCTTCCTGTTATGCACATTTATGTCGTCATCAACCACCACTATTATCTTTGAAAACATCATCTGGCCCATGCCCCATAGACCGAACATGACCTTCTTTGCGTGGCCTGGATACCGCTTCTTTATGGAAACTATAACCATGTTGTGGAATACGGCCTCCTCCATGGTATTAATATCTACAACCTCTGGCATAACCATCTGTATCAGCGGCAGAAACATCCTCTCTATGGTCTTACCCATGATCACATCTTCATGCCATAGCTTTCCAACTATGGTGGTTGGGTATATCCTGTCCCTGCGTTCTATGATCTTCTTTATATGGAACACCGGAAACTGTTCCTCAAGGGAATAATAACCGGTGTGATCCCCGAATGGCCCCTCTATTCTGGTTTCCGCCGGATCTATATAACCTTCGAGCACGATTTCGAAGTTTCTTGGGTATTCAACATTGACGGTCTTCCCCTTGACAAGATCGAAACGTTTCTTTGACACAAGACCCCGGAACATGAATTCATCAATGCCGTTTGGAAGGGGGGCTACAGCCGAGAACACCGTCAGTGGATCCGATCCTATCACCACCGCAACATCCATTATCTCGTGCTTCTCAGCCTCCTTCTGGAAATTCTCTGAGCCTCCCTTGTGTATGTGCCAGTGCATACCAGTGGTCTCAGCATCGTACACCTGCATCCTGTACATTCCCATGTTCCTCACTCCTGTCTCCGGATCCTTGGTTATAACCAGAGGCAAAGTTATGAATCTTCCCGCATCTTGAGGCCATGTCCTGCATATTGGATAGCGAAACAGATCCACCCTGTCAAGCTCATCATAATTGGACGGAAGGCTGTTTGTTATCTTGGGCCTCAGACCACCTAGCTCCCTCATCATCTCTATGCCCTTCCCTATGAAGCTTTCGCTGTCACCTGGCGGCTGAGCGATCTCCACGATCCTGCGGCCGATCTGATATGGGTCGTCGCCCAGAATGGTTTTCATTTTATCGTAGGTCGAAAAAAGATTTCCGACTGCAGGAACTTCGCTTCCCTTAACATTGTTGAACTGTAATGTGCGACCACGCCCTGTCCTTTCCTCTTCACTCAGCATGTATGTGAGCTCAAGATCCGGATCAACCGGATCATTCACCATCATGAGATCGTTCTTCTTTGCGAGAAAATCCAAGTATTCATGCAGATCATCGAACAGCATAGTAGCTCATGCCAACCTGTATTAAGAAATTTAGCAATTCAAGATTATAGCAAATTTGGCTTAATGATTCACAACAGTCTGTTCCTGAAATCCAGACGGATCAGCCTCATATGGTTTAGTTCGTCAAAGGTGCAAGCTATTAGTATGTGCGCCTAAGAAGAAAGAAGATTTTCTGCAACTACTGGATTGGACAGAAAATGGATATGTGCGTATGTTGCTGTTATTTTTCCTTCTGAATATCCGTCTTCAGAGCTACTGTATCTGCTGCGAAACACAAATGGATGATCATACGAAACATCAAACCTTATCCTTGACTTATGGAATTCATGCCCTCGTGCACTCTCTCCGGCCCTAAGTATGCCGGTATCTCGTTTGGCCAGTATCTCTCTGTACCCTATGACGAGCTTATCGCTCATATAGACGTATGCAGGTATTATGCCAGCCCCTCTATATACATGACCAGAGGTGTCCTGAAGCGATCTGCAAAGGTACATGTATCCGCCACACTCAGCATATATCCGCGTACCGCTGGATACTGCAGATTGAATTGCATCAGCGGTATCCTTAGCTCTTTCAAGATCGCCAGCAAATACCTCCGGATAGCCACCACCCAGATATATCAGGTCACTGTCAGCTTCTGGAACTTCGTTTGCGATCGGTGAAAAATAATGCAAGGAAGCTCCCATCTTCCTAAATATCCTGAAGTTCTCTTCATAATAGAAATCAAAGGCGCTATCCATGGCCACTGAAATCTTCGCTGGCCCGTAGCTGTTTACTTCCGGCCTGTATGAGGAACTTATTTCTCCAGCAGACATCGCTATCTCCATGAGTCTTTCTGTATCGATATTAGAACTGTTTTCTATGGCCTCAAGAACTTCATTAATTTTTACGATCTCACTGGCCTGAACCAGGCCCAGGTGCCGGCTCTCCAGAATCGCCCTCTCATCACGTACTAGATACCCAATGACTGGCACACCTGTCTTATCCTCTATGGCCTTTCTTATCAGGTTGAAGTGGGATTCACCAGACACCTTTGTTATGATGACGCCACGCAGCAGATCGCCTGCGTAGTCCTTCACTCCTGCCACCATTGCTGCTCCAGTTCCGGCGATGCCGTATCCGTCTATTACCAGCAGTATCGGCGTTCTTGTCCTGATGGCCAGATCATACGTGCTGCCAGAAAAATCAGACCCAAAACCATCGAAGATGCCCATAACCCCTTCGATGATAGAGACGTCAAATCCTTTAGATGCCTCATTCAGAAGATATACTATCTGATCATCATTCATCATCCAGAGATCAAGGTTCTCACTGGGGACACCTGCCGCGATCCTGTGGAACTGGGGATCTATATAGTCCGGACCTATTTTGAAAGGTTTAACCTTCAATCCCCTAGATCTAAGCTTCAGTATCACGGATAGGGTTGTCGTAGTCTTTCCTGATCCGCTACTGAGACCGGCTATGATCAATCTAGGCCTATTCATCCGAAGTATCCCAGATCTTCCTTATTCTGTTTATTCTGAAACTCCTCCTGCATCTTGCCTGTGATCTGCTCAATCTGCCTGCTCCTATTCTCTATATCGCTCATATCAAGCTTTATGCCCAGCTGCTTCTGAAGCACGTTAAGTACCTCCATCGCACTCTTTGGATCTGCAAAATAGCCGGAAGTCTCACCCATCAGACAGGCACCCTCAAAATTGAACATCTCCATGCCCAGACCGAGTATAAGACCAGCAGAACCAACTATGCCTCCACCAGGCTCGCCCTTTGGAAAAACGACACCGTTCTTTTCAAGGTCCTTGACCAGTTCTTTATCCGTGACTGCACCAAGCACTCTAGGCTTGTCCACCATCTTTCCTATACTGTATCCCCCCAGGGTATATATCATGGATACGCCTATTTCCTTGGCAATTTGGAGAACCTGATAGGAAAGCTCGTACTGGGCTTCCTGAGTCGTACCCTGAAAGTCGCCAGCTAGCACGACAAGATCATGCTTGCCCCTCATTTTCTTATAATATATCGAGTTCCTGACGAGATGGATGACACTATCGTCATTGATGAAAACTTGAGGTGGTAGATACTGAGAAAATATATCGTACATCTTGATCATGTTGAGCTTCTCTACCATATAGTCAGCTGCTATTTTTCCAACGTTTCCAATGCCTGGAAGTCCACCAACCAGCACTGGCGATTTGAGCTTAACATCCTTGTATTTAATCACAACTATTTTCTCCATCCATCTCACCTTTCAATTCTTCAATTCTGTACTTCTTGAACCTGTCAACAGGAGAATAACGCGGCGGAACCGCCATGTATGTTTCCGATCCGCATTTAGGGCATTTTTCCTCAAGCGTGTAAGTATTGCATTTTGGGCATTTCCTGATCAGGGATTTCATTGTTTATTGAACTCCACTTCCACCTGTAGTTTCTTAGCCTTATCGTTAACTATCTGCACCACTTTTTTCAGCGTTTCCTCGGCCTTTTTGTAATCCTTGTCCTTCACAACTACACGATATCTCGGCGCTCCTACGTATTCAAGTTCAACCTTACCTGTATCTTCAGGTATGGTTAGAACCTCCTTTATCCTTTCAACGCCATCCGATGCAAGAGAATAAACTTCGAAATATCCAGACACAGAGACCTCTGGTATCGTTATATTTTCCTTTGCTATCTCTATAAAAACACTCTTCCAGTCTCCATCAATATCCGGAAGCCATTCGCCATTTGATTGTGCAGCATTTTCAAACGCAGCAAATAAGGTTCCGAACAGCTCAACCAGTCTTTTACCGAACTGTTCCTTACATTCGTCTGTGCTCTTATTTAACCTGTTGCACACGATTTCAAACAGCTTATCGGCTTTTTGTTCGTTTTTCCATTCAGCTATCTTCTCTCTGCTCTGGTGCTGATTTACCCTTTTGAGTGAAAGATCCACTACCTTTCTATCAGGATTAACTCCGATCACTTTGCATACGACCCTCTGACCTTCACGGAGGTAACTCCTTATATGTTTGACCCAACCAGTGGCGACCTCGGATATATGGATGTACCCTTCAACGCCTGGGTATTCCTCAAGGACTCCATTAGCACCGAAGTTTTTCACCTCGGTTATTTTGACCACAACGAGGTCTCCGTTGTCTGGAAGTGGCTTTATATTCATAATACCTCTACTACCTCGCCTGATGTGGCAAGTATTCCTCCGGTGGGTTTAGCGAGTGTTGCTCCGCATATGTTGCAGGTTACCGTTGATGATGGTCTTGCAAATACCACCTGAACGTTCCCGCAATCCTTGCATTTTATTTTGACGAAGTGCCCATTCACATTCTTGGGCTTCACAAACTTTGTCTCTGCCATCTTCACGCCTCCACAATCTCAAACTTTTTGGCTCTTATTCCTGGCGGTGTCACGGCTTTATGGCATTCATCGCAGACGAGCCTCAATGCTACTCTCTTTGTCGGCTTCTCCCTCCCTTCGAATTTTGGTCTAGGGAAACCCCCATAACCAGATGTGACTCTTCTGAATCTCCTCTGTCCGGCCTTTAGTTCGCTCGCCTTTCTTTTCCTGACCCTCTCCACCGAATGGCTGGTATGCTTCTTGCAGTATGGACAGTACGTCATTATCTTCTTTGGCATCTTCAAATAGATTCACCTTGATGTGCAAGTATTTCAATCTATTATTTCTATCTTTTCGCCCTTGAATGAAATGGCAATCTTCTGATCAGATGCGGAATTTTTCGGCCGAACATCATGAAATATCATCTCATAGGCTTATCATGGAATGAAAGAGGAAATCATGTTCAGTATTCATTTCTTGAGAAATAAAAAATGAGAAAAGTTATGAATGTTCACAATCTGTCTACGACTGATTTCAGCTGGTCTCCCTGCTTTATTCCAAGCTTCTGGGCTTCAATTGAGGCGTCTGCTATCTTTGCCGATAGCATATCGTCAAGCGTCTTCACACCTGTCACACGTACTGCTATATCTCCAACTTTATTCGCAGTTTCAATATTCAGATAGCCACACATCGCATAGCCCTTTTTGCCTTTAAGAAATAAAAGGGGAGCGTTTCCAAGATCACTTTTAAAGAACTGAAATATCCTGCCGTCGATCTCAACAGAATCTATCTGCATCATGATTTGTGCATCGGAGGCTTCGATAAATTACTTTCTAATTCGCAGATACATAAGGGATCGAGCGATACGGTCAAACCCGTAATATCAAGCCTATCGGCTCAAGAATGAAGCACTTTAGTTTGATCATCCTAAAATTTCTATACAACAACAATATTAATGCAAATGATAGATATGGTTCTTCAGGATGTTGACGGTATATTCGATTCGCAAGCGGTTTTGGCTGGGCGTTTTCAGAATGATCTTACGGTTATAAATGAAAAATATGATCTTTTCTACCTCATGCTGCCGACTATAAATGAAAAGAAGATCGTATCATTTTACATATTTCTGCAAGATGAACAGATCCCAGATAGACATAGAGAAGAGATAGAATCTGTGCTCTATAAATTCAACCCTGTCGTGAAAAATGGCGTATGGAAGATATATCTGGATACCCAGAGTTTCAAGCTTAGTGAACCATTTACCACATTCTTTGATATAGATAGTATTGTATTTGATATGGCGTCTATGAAAGGCGGAGAGATGCTGCTGCCAGTGAGGTTCATCTCCAAGGACAAGGATAAGCTTGTAAATTCCATCATAGACTCGGCAGGGTATGGTGAAAATATATATCTAAGATACATGGGCCCAAACAGAGGATTTGATTATTCTTTCACTGCAATAAAACTGCTTGATCAGGTCTATAAACTCACACTGGAAATAGATAACCCACAGGTTATGCACGGAATATATGCAGAAACCAAGAAGAATATAGCCTGGAGAAGAGAATCGAAGATACCATACAAAGATAATACAGAGGACTATATCTACGCGCTGGATGATACGCATACAATACCAGATATACTCATAGATACGGCGTATACTGGTGAAAAGGGAACAGTGTACATAGGGAAATACTCCAACTATGACATATACAGGGCATTTTTCGGCGATTCTTTGACGAATCACATGAGTAGCGTAATGATCGCTGAAAATGTTTATTACCTAAGAAGATGGTCCAAATTCGAGGATGGAAAGCTAATGCTCTATTTCTACACCACAGTAGAGTTCCTGAGACTCATACCGGTCATACTTAACGATACTAGGAAGAATTTTCCGAAGGTAAATATGAAAATCGAAGAGATACTTGCCATATGACGTTCTTTAGCTGAAATATATGAATTTGATGAGGGAGTGAATCTCAGCAAGATCGGTGGTGATGTGCACCGAATTCTATGATGCAGGGTTATGTGGATATAACCTGCATATTGAGAATCCTAGTGAGCTGCTCCTAAGCTAAAGCATCGGTCTTCCTTACAGCGAAGAGACATCTGCCTTTTCGGACATCCAGACAAGCCATAAATCGTGATATCCACAGGCGTATATTCGGATCTCAACGATTTTATTCAAGTATCATATCACTTGGTTATCATGAATGATATATAAAAAATTCGCAAGGTTATTAATAAATTTTTCCATTGATGTAAATCCGTGTATCTCATGTCCGAAGAGGGAGTTTTACTGCTTTCCTCAAACTCCTAATCCCTATAAAAATTCGAGATCTCAAAATGAAGATATATCACAGCATATGTCCAATATCTTGATTTCATTAGCTACAATAGAAGAAAACACGTAAACATGTCATTCTGAACGATGAGAATGAATATGGTATTTATGATCTGACTCTTATATGGAGCTTCAGGCTTTCTAGATCATATCATTTTGAAGGCGTCAACGTCCAGTACATCATAAATGTCAGTGCGACGGTGCCTGATGACAGGGACCTCATCACGGTATTTGTCTATCAAGCTGAAATCTATATCCATAGTAACAACTCCTTCTTCCATTCCCATTTCAGCCAGAATGTCGCCGTATGGCGATATGACCATTGAGTGACCAGTAAACCTTTCGCCCGTCTGTGCTGCACCAACCACAAAGACGCCATTCTCCATTGCCCTTGTCTTCAGAAGAGTCTTCCACTGATCATACTTTCGTTCGCCCGCGAACCAGCCTGCCTGATAGATTATGATCTTTGCGCCATTTAGTGCAAGAATCCTGGCTGGCTCAGGAAATCTTAAGTCGTAGCATATCTGGACACCAATTGGGTCGCCAGATCCATTGAATATCCTTGGCGGCATATCCCCCTTCTCAAACACATTGCTTTCTCGGAAATTGAAGGCATCAAATAGGTGCAATTTCCTGTATTTTAATATCAAACCGAGTTCGTCTATATAGATCGCGCTATTGAATGGCTTAAGGTTGAAATAGTTCTTTTCTGGAATATTGACCAGTATCTTCTGATGTTCTCTCTGTGCGGTTTCTATCATGCTTTTTATAAAACTTCCATCTATAGATTCAGATACATGAGTCATATCCTCTTTACTTTCGAATGTGGGCACATAAAGCTGATATTCCGGAAATACGACCAATTCTGATCCCTTTGCCCTCTCCAGCAGCCTGTAAGTGGCCTCTACGTTTTCTTCCTTATTGGAAGTAGATCCCATTTGTACTATAGCAATTTTCATATCAACACCCGCTAATTGTTCGATCTATTGATCGACTGGACTTGAAACTTCCGGTTAGATGATGGATATCGAAACACGGGAACATATTCCATTACTAATGTGCGATCTTCCAAGATGTATGTTCCAACAAATCCTGCCATTCTCCATCGATCGAGATATCCGTTACTGAAATACTATGCATTGCTATGCATTTCTTTCTTGCAGTCATTGGCATCCTCAACAATTACTTGATCTGGATGGTACAAGTAATCATTCTTCATAGAATGCCAAGAGGAACTGCCACTCACGGTAAACGGGGTACCGCAGAGGTCTAATCCACGGAT
>NZ_QJSM01000035.1 GCF_003205235.1 Thermoplasma sp. Kam2015
AAATATTATTAATCTCATCGTTCTCTATTCTATTCAATAATTCATTGAATCCCTCTCTGTTGAACTTTAATCCTGATCTTATATCTGAATATACAATAGCATCGGGATATGATGATCTTAATCTGTTCATTTGATTGTATAAATCATTCTTCTGGTCATTTGATGATACCCTTGCATATACTGCATCTACTCTATTGTTTTTTATTCCCAATACTCTGTTTATTTCCTCTTCTGGTACTCTCCTGAAATTATCTGATAATCTTATGCAGTGTATTTTTCCTTCACGATCCCATCTCATTAATGTGGTTGCATCTATCTGCAGTATATCGCATGCTTCCCTTACTGTGTATATTTTACCCATATATATTGCATAACAATATATAACTACATATAGATATTTCCATTAACAGTTAAAACCCCTTCGATAAAATTTCCATTTTCTCAAGGGGATATGATATCATCCGAACCGCCAGCATCATCAATTATAGATATATCAATGATATCTGTAAAGTTTTCTATCAGAAAATATTTATTAGAAAGTCAGGGTTCGCCATAGCTTAAAAATCTTTTCTTGGATAAGATATACACGGACTTTCCATTAACTGAGATATAATATACCTATAATATTTATAACCGATTATAAAGATATGACTAGCGCAGTTCAAATCCATACAAAGTATCAATTGACGGATCAATGATAATCATCTAAATTGAAAGGATGAATCTTAAGACCGAACGCATTTCTCTATAGTCTGAAAGCCTGAATTTTGCACTTGATGATCCATCTCCTACCTTTATGGTGACCGCGTCCTCATTGAGCTCAAATGCCAGTTCATCAGTCGCGTCATCGCCCGCAATTATAGCTGGCCTACCACATCTAACCGATCTTATGGCCGATCCTTTATTTACTCCAGGTACACGTAGTTCTATTATCATCTTCCCATAATACACTTCAACACCGCGTGTTCTGGCCATCTCTTCTATTTTGGATCTCAGTTCCTGCAAAAACCGGCTGTCCATCAACCCTAGATGGTAGAGCACGGCCATTCTCTTCCTGTATATCCTGAGACCAGGGAATTGTGTAGTCCATGATCTTGTGACTTCATATATTTCATCAAACACCGGTATGAACCGATCAGACCCATTGTGATATTCGATCCTGCCGTTGATGATTGAACAGGCCCCATGATAGCATATCAAATTGATATCTATAGGAAGGAACCTTCTTATCTCCTCCGGAGATCGCCCCGTTACAATGAATGTATCAAACCTTGCTTTGGTCTCCGACAACAGATTCTTTAGATCATCATCCGCATAACTATCCTCTGGATTCATTATTATGGGAACCAGGGTGCCATCATAATCAAGGAAAATTATGGGATCATTTCTGATAATTTGCTGAATAGCGTCTTTAAGCTGACCATCTATCATTGATTTTCCTCATAGCTATTGCATTTATACGCCTTATCCACCAGTCCGTATCCTTCTTAGATACCTGCTTCTTCATTCTGGTGAGACGATCATGGATCTCTTCCTCGCTCATGTTCATAGCCTTATATATCGCTTCTGCCACTTCTCCCAGGCTGTTTGGATTAACGATAACCGCTCCATCCAGACAGTTAGAAGCACCAGCAAATCTTGAGAGTATGAGTACTCCTTTATCTGTGGAGGCCACAAACTCTTTGGAGACAAGATTGAGACCATCTATTAGAGGCGTTATCAACGCTATATCTGCATTTTTATAATAGGATACTAGCATCCTGTCTGATATCTTTCTGTACATGTAAAGTATAGGCATCCAGCTAATTGATCCAAATTCACCGTTGATTCGTCCTATGTGCATCTCCAGCTCTCTCTTCATTGCAACATAATCCGATACGGTAGTCCTGCTTGGGGTGACTATCATTATGTAAACAAATTTCCCTGCAAGATCTGGATGCCGCTTCAATAACTCCTCAATGGCAAGTACACGGTTCACTAGACCCTTGGTATAATCAAGCCTATCTATTGAAAATATCATCTTTCTATCCCTGAGGGTATAGCTCTTTATATCACCGCCCCTGGAATTGCTGAAGTACCTGAAATCTATACCAAGGGGAACAACGAAGCTTTTGACTCTCGATGTTTCTGTGAGAAGATCATCAAAGTTTTTCTTGTAAGTTTCCGTGTGAAAGGTTATGAAATCCGAACTGGAGAGACTTTTGATCAGATCATCGCTCTCCGGAAGCGTCTCGAACATCTCTTTGGATACCCATGGAATATGCCATGTGAATATTATCCTGTTCTTTATTCCGCTGTCTCTCAATATCTTCGGAACGAGTGCGAGCTGATAATCGTGTATCCAGATCACTTCGTCACCAGAAACCGACTCCATTATTGATCTGGCAAATTTCTCGTTCACCCGCCTGTAAATTTCATAGCCATTGTCTGTGTACTTGACTCTTTCCCTGAAATAGTGAAACAGTGGCCAGAGCGTACGGTTTGAATAGAGATCGTAATATCCTTTCTTTTCTGGCATGCTGAGCAGTACTCTCTTTATCTTGTATTTTCCAGTATCCTCTTCCAGATATTTTCCATCCAGCTTACCATCACCCCAGCAGATCCATGTCCCGCCATGTTTCTCCATGGATCTGCGGAGTGCGGTGGCTACTCCACCTACGTTCTCCTTTATGGACTCTTTACCTGCAACCTTCTCATGGGAGAATGGACATCTGCTGGAAACCACTATATACTTCATGTCAACCACACCGCATAGATCAGCTATCTCTAACTGAAGTTTGAGATCCTCCCTTCAATGGGGTGTTTCCTTCTGATCATATAGCAATTTAGATGAGATTTTGCCTTTGTAATTTACTCTTCAGCTGAAGCTGTTAAGATTTGCAGTTACTCAAAGAGCCTGTGTTTCCCTAAATATACCGGGGCACATGAACGCATACGTTCGATGCGTCACCAGAGGAGGATCCCTTCTTTTTTTATGTATTATGATCTCTTCATACATGTAGGCTTTGTATTTCACCTTTTGTTTCAACCACATTCATTAATATCCAGCTAAATCTCTAAGCTTAGCGGTTTTTAATATTTCTTGATCTTACATAAAAAATATAAAACATAGAATAAATAACAGCAATTCTATAAATATGCCATTCAATATAAAAATATATTAGTCAAATAGAAATTCAGATATATGAAAGCCGTCTACGCAGTAAAACAGGATAAAATTGAGAATGAACCTCTTAAATACGGCGATCTGGATCTTCCAGCTATCGAAGAGGGACAGGTACTTGTAAAAGTCCAGGCAAATGGTGTATGTCATAGCGATCTACATATAATTGAGGGGGATTTCCCACTTCCAAAGGAACTATTCCCGCTGGTGCCTGGACATGAGATTGTTGGAGAGGTCGTTGAGAGCAAAAACAGGAACGTGAAAGAAGGAGAAAGAGTGGGGATAGGATGGTTCTATTCTGCATGCGGCCAATGCGAATACTGCACCAGCGGTAGAGAAAACCTCTGTCCAAACGCTACCGTGACAGGGATAAATCGATGGGGAGGATACGCGGAATACGCCATCCTCGATGGAAACTACGTGTCTAAAATACCGGAGGGACTGGACAGTGCTGAGGCGGCCCCACTGTTCTGCGCTGGAATAACCGCATATTCTTCTGTAAGGAAGATCGGCCCGAAGGTTGGAGATAGGGTGGCGGTATTCGGCGTAGGCGGACTTGGTTTCTATGCCATACAGATGATAGAGGCGGCTGGAGCGAGGGCTATCGCGGTCACCTCGTCCCACAACAAAGTAGCCGAAATGGCTGGCGCGAGTGAAGTGATTGAAGAACCAAAGGAAGGATATGATGCTGCTATAGTATTCGCTCCAAACAGCAGCATAGTGGCGAAAGCAGTAAGATCTGTTAAACCTGGCGGCACAGTTGTCGTTCCTGCAATAATGGACAAGATAGAGGTACCTTTTCAGTATTTCACCTGGGAGAAGAACATAACAAGTGTGGCCAGTGGATTTAGGAGTGAGACCAGGTCTGTACTGAAGCTCGCTGCTGACGGCAAGCTAAAGTCAATGATCAAGACCATGCCGTTGTCTGAGGCAAAGACTGCGCTGATGGATCTGAAGAGAGGTAGAGTTCAGGGAAGGATCGTACTCAAACCTTGAGACTATTTTTTTGTTTCTCCATTCATTGATTGAAGAAACGCGGTGATTGCGACTTCGGTATAAACATTCTATCTTTAGAGAGGATCCTTCATGATCCATTACGTCTAGTATCATGTTATCATCGATAATGCGAAATAAGAAGTATACAGACCCTGAAATGAACAGAGAAAATCATAAATTTTATATACAGCCATTCTATCAACTGTCTGGCAACGGTCATAGCAGCAGGGAAACACCAGATCCCATTCCGAACTCGACGGTTAAGCCTGCTGCGTATTGCGTTGTACTGTATGCCGCGAGGGTACGGGAAGCGCAATATGCTGTTACCATTTCAAAAATGAAAGTTTTTTACACCTCTTTTTAATTTCGTGGCAATGATTAATCCTTGGTCATCATCAGATTTCTTTGATTATGAGCGATTGAAGAAAGAGTTTGGGATAGAAGAGATGAACTATAACTTCGATAATTTCCTTTTCAGAAGGCATCTCATCCTCGGGCAAAGATCCATAGATTACATTGATTACGCACTGAAGAACAGCCTGAAATTCAATGTGATGACTGGACTGATGCCGTCTGGTGAGATGCATCTTGGCAATAAGAGCGCCATCGATCAGGTCATATTCTTTCAGAAACTTGGCGGAAGAGTTTCGATAGCGGTGGCTGATCTTGAATCCTATTCGACCAGAGGCATTAGCCTGGAAAAGGCAAGGAATGTGGCCATAGAAAAGTATATACTAAATTACATCGCAATGGGGCTGGAACCATGCGAGATCTATTTTCAGTCAAAAAATAGCGACGTGCAGTTCTTAGCTTATATGCTGGGCAACAGAACAAATATGAACGAACTTCGCTCACTCTACGGATTCACGGATACTCATGATCTGCTTCACATAAATTCTCCGCTTATTCAGGCAGCGGACGTTCTGCATACTCAAATGAAGAAATATGGAGGCCCTGCACCAACGATTGTACCCGTCGGCTTTGATCAGGATCCACACATCAGACTGATGAGGGATCTCTCCAAGAGGATGAGGATATTCAACATACAGTATGACAGGGATCTTATCGTTTCAGTGCGAGGCAAAGATGATCCAAAGGAATTCATCGATCTGGCCTATGACTATCTTTCCAAGACATACACCAATGTGAAAAAGGATTATGAATATCGTGTTGTCAGATGCGAAGGAGTAAGTGAAGGTGATCTTGTAAAGATAGATCTGGATCTGGCGAATATTGAAAGCAAGTATAATGATTTCACCTTTGTTCCTCCATCTGCCACCTATCAGAAGTTGATGAAAGGTCTCAAGGGCGGCAAGATGTCCTCCTCCGTTCCTGATTCCCTGATATCACTCAATGATGACCCAAAGGAAGCAAAGAGAAAGATCATGTCCGGAATGACTGGAGGCAGAGATACTGAGGAGGAACAGCGTAGGCTTGGCGGTGAGCCTGAGAAATGCCCAATATTCGATCTCTATAATTATGAAATAGAGGACGATAAATACGTGAAGGAGGTTTATGAGGACTGTAAAAACGGCAGAAGAATGTGCGGTTTTTGCAAACGCGAGATAGCCGAAAAGATGTCTAGCTGGCTTTCAGAACTTTCCAAAAAAAGGGAAGAGGCGAGAGAGAAACTCTCACTTTATATTCATGAATAGATCCTTATCCATTAATTCCTTCAATTTATTGAGTTCGGAGGGCTTGAATATACCGTATTCTGTTATAAAGCCCGTCACGTACTCGTTTGGCGTCACATCAAATGCCGGATTCTTGCTGTGGCTCTCCTCTGGCCCAATGCGTGTACCGTTTATTTCCAGAACCTCGGATTCGTCACGTTCTTCTATAGGTATTTCGTCTCCACTTTTGATGCTGAAATCGAATGTGCTTCCAGGTGCGGCAACGTAAAATGGAATCCCATTCACCTTGGCCAGCACGGCCTTTTCATATGTACCAATCTTGTTGGCAAAATCGCCGTTGCTGGCTATTCTGTCAGCACCAACTATGACAAGATCGACTTCCTTTCGCCTCATGTAGAATCCAGCGGCATTATCTGCAATTATTGCGTGGTCCACTCCTTCTTGTGCGAGCTCCCACGCGGTTAACTTTGCTCCTTGAAGCCTTGGCCTGGTCTCATCAACAAACACGAATATATTCTTACCATCATTATGAGCCATCCTTATGGGAGAGAGTGCAGTACCCCAGTCCACAACCGCAAGAGCTCCAGCGTTGCAGTGCGTGAGGATTCTGGCATTCTGGCCGATGAGCTGATTCCCGATCTCCCCTATTTTCCTGCTGCGGCCTGATATCTCCATTGCATATCTTCTTGCAGAATTCATATCAAATCCGTTGATCTGCATGTATCTTATTGCCTTGAAAAGATCATAGGCAGTCGGTCTGGTGGATCCGATCTTTCTTACGGCTTCATCCATATTTTCTCCTTTTTTCTTGGCCATCGCGAGGCCATAGGCCGCAGTTACTCCTATGGCGGGAGCGCCTCTGACAACCATATTTTTAATTGCATAGGCGATGTCGTCTGAATTTTTTGCTTCGAATATCTCTATCTTTTCTGGAAGCTTTCTCTGATCGATCAGCTTCACCTCATCGTCCTCATACCATACGGCTTTCAGCGTCCTCACTTCACCATCAATGACTACCTTCATGCTTCATTACCCGACTCTTCATTTTCAGGTGATATATACACTTTTATTATCCTCTATCTTTTCATTCAGCGGTACGATCTGCTTCTCTTTCTTCCGGAGCCATGTTCACCCTTTGCAACACCTTCGTAATGATGATGAAGACCAACATGCCCATGATCGAACCAAACAGATCCTGTGGAAAATAGAGAAATACGTCATTCAATGGTTCCAGAGGCGTGAGGTTGAGAAATATACCTGTAACGAGACCCAGGACACCGGCTATGTTTGCATTACCAACTCCTGTCTTGGGTATTGAGTAAAGATCCATATATCTGGACGATCTTCGAATAACCATGAACCAATCAGCTATCAGCAGGAAGGTAAATGGAAATATTATGGATCCGCTGATGTTGAGGAACCCGGATGCATAGTTGAGAATACCCAAATAAGCCAAAACGGCACCGAGAGAACCGAGGATCATGGTTGAAATGGGCTGCGCATATTTCTTCATGTTTCTTTTGAAAAGACCCTCTATTGCTGAGAGCAGATCCGCCGTGGCAGGATAGAGATTCATGGAATTTGTGTGTATTATTGCAAGAGAAGCACCGATGGAAGCCGTTATGGCTATAAGACTTTCCAGACCTCCTATGCCTCCGAATCTTACAGCAGCAAGATTCCAGTTCCCAGTTACAGCCTGTGAAATTAGGCCGAGTGAACCCATCAGATAGACCGGCAGTATTATTCCTATCGACGGTGCAATGAAGTAACCTATCCTTTTCTGCATTGATTCTCCGTTCTCCCTGCTCCTGGCAAATCTGCTTATCGTGGACACCTTATAGGCCCAGGCAAGTATGGAAAATGCAAGGACAAGCCCTATAGCTGAGCCCCAGTTCACTTGCGATGATGGGTGGAGAAGAAGTGCGATATCGGGATGGTATATGGTGAACAGCAGATAGGCCAAGATCGCATAACTCAGAACAAGGAGTACAGCCGTATATCTATAGAATTTTTCAAGGTATTTCGCGCCGAACATCACAAGCAGTATCTGGACAAGTGCCATGAAAGATATCCATATCACTGGCGAAGATGATGTCACGGAGGAAAGTATGAGACCTCCGGTTATATCGTTAAGACCGAACCAGCCAAGATTCACAAAGGTGAAAACAAGCGACATGATGCTTGATGAAGCGTATCCGAGTGTCCTTCGCGAAAGGATCATCGCAGGTACAGGGATTAACCTCCCCATATCGGAGAATATGCCCACTGGTATGAAGCCTATGAAAAATGCGATCGTTATTGCTATCAACATGTATATCAGACCGAGGGGATAAAGAAGATAACCTATCAGTGGAGTTAGCGCAGATGCACTGGCCATGGACCAGAACACCATCATTTTCCAGGAATTCATGATCCTGGCATCTGCTGGAATTGGATCCACTCCTATTATCTCAATACCATGCTCGCTTACTTTGACATCCATCAAAATGAAAATGCGTTCCCGTATTTGAGTTATCGCTCATCTCGAATTTCGTATTTTCTTCATATGTCGCCTATGCGCATCTGCGTGGAGGGCCACACAAAGCAGTTCCTGCAGCGTGGTTCGTATAGATCCTTGCCGCCTATACGTATGATCTCTCCGAATGCCGGTACACCATTGATGATACGCTGAGTGAATATGGCGTCATTCCCGCATTTAGAGCAGACTGCACTTAGCACGTATATTTCGTCGGATATAGCCAGTATATCGGCAGTGATCCGAAATGGATTTCCAAAGTGATCCCTGTTTAGCGCAGCCACGTACACGATTCTACCAGAATTGGCCAGGTCCTCAAGTCTCTGGGGCAATCTTGCTGATGGCTTCCAGAACTGGGCCTCATCGAAACCAAGGATGCCGGAATTCTTCGCATGTGCGTCCAGGAATTCTCCAAATCTTTCATCTGTAGGCGCAATAATAGCTGGCAACTTCATTCCCTTATGCGTTACCACCTCGTTCTCAGAATATCTTGAATCTATTTCTGGTTTGAAGAGCGTCACATTCCTTCCGGCCAGTATATGCCTCTCCATGAGCTCTATCAACCTTGAGGTCTTTCCAGAGAACATGGGGCCGGTTATGGTGATTATCTTCCCGGGGTTCCCACTCATCCATTCTGAATGGGTCTTCCTATGAAAAACTTATTGAGAAGTTATGTAAGATGAAAAAGATGCACAATTCATGTGCATCGGCTATGAAACACACAAGCTTTCCTAACTTAAAGGAAAGTTTGAAGTTTGAGGGAAGCTCTAAAACTCCGGCCTTCAGCGGAAAATATACTGAATCATCCCAAATGCTGTATTTATAAAAATCTTTCCACGTTCTATTTTTATTCTACACAATAACCGAACGAAGCAGCACTCGAATGGGATCGTTACAGTAAGGCCCATGCCTGCGGATATAATGATATAGGGCTTGTCCGAATGTCCGGAAAGACATAGGGCTATTCGCTGAAAGGAGAAATCGAAGGTTCAGCTGAGGAGCGACCGACGCCTTGGAGATGTTGCAAAAGTTTTTATTGTTTTTAATTGAAAAAAGTAAATTAATTTATATGATAAGATAAATATAATTGATTATAATAATACAGAATGCACCATTTTGCAAAGATAGTTTTCACCGGATCCGATCTGCGGACGGACTTCAAAATTTACAGATCCTTCTCCCAGCTCCTTCTGCCTATGGGAAGATCCACGAATGAATTTTTTGTTGAATGCAGAGATGGGAAGGTTCATTTCTTTGTTGGAAGCGATGACCATACCAGTTTCAACTTCATAAGCAGATTCTTCATGAGGCTTTATCCTAGCTATGTTGTCCAGGAAGCACCCGATCTGCGTGATAGGAACTGGAGGCGATATCTGATGGGACGCGGGGACAGAAGATCGGGGGAGTTTTATTTTCCAGATCTGATGGACAGCATAGTGTCATTCCATCATACATTCCCAGATATAGATCTGACGTACCGATGTAGCATAATTTCCAGCAGATCCAGATCAACAATCAGATATTCAGTGTACATCGATGTTGCAGTTGGCCAATCTTCCCTCAATACAGACGGTATATTTGCCTTGTTCGAGCGGACACTCGGATACCTCAGAATGAGGCATGGCGTCAGGCTGAGGAGAAATATGCTGCTTCCTATGATCATGGATAACAAAATGCGCTACACATTCAACCTCATCAATTTTGTACGCATACCCGTTGATATAGATGTTTGATTACGAGCCTTCGATCTATTCGAAATGTGAATTTCGATCAGGGATACTCATCGGTTATCAGATAGATGGATCTCCCTATTTCATCAACGAGGAAGCTCTGTCAGGGCATCTCTCCATAACAGGAAAGACGGGGACAGGAAAATCAAGTTATCTGCGTTTCCTGATCAAGAACATGGACAGCATCGATGGAAATATGGTTATTATTGATCCGCATGGAACGCTTATGGATTCAGTATACGCATCTGAAAGAGAGATCGTCTATGTCGGCACTGACAGCGTCAGATCTGGAGATAGCGATATCAAAATAATGATGAACGTGCTCGATCAGGATGCGGATCCGGATATGACAGCCGGCTGGATCAGATCCATATTTTCCTCCTCATCATTCTCAAATAATACATGGGGGCCCAGGTTGGATGTGATGTTCAGATCCGTCCTTTCTGAATTCATTAAAAATACGGAGAAGCCCACGCTTTCAAAATTTTTCAGCATAATGGCAACTCCAGTCAAGACTAGATCTTTTGTATCAGAGCTGAGAGATGGACCGGTGAAGGATCTCATCAGTGGATTCATATCCGATAGATCCTACTGGAGAGAATATTCAGCTTCTACTCTGAACAAGATACTTCCGATTATATCATCGGACAGGATCTATCCCCTCGTATCATCTGAGAGATCGCTCGATCTTTATTCCATTATGTCTGAATCGGGCAAGCTGGTATTTGTTGATGTCTCCAAGGGGAAGATACCCCCGGATGCCTCATCGCAGGTTTCATATCTCATGCTTATGAAGATATGGTTCGATTCAATCAAGCGCTACGAAGCGGGCAAAATCGTCAATACATACATATTTGTGGACGAGGCGCAGAACATTCCTGCCGGAATACTTGAAACCGTCCTGAGCGAGGGAAGAAAGTATGGAATGCGCCTTGTTCTGTCTAATCAGTATATGGATCAGGCGTCCTCATATCAGGCAGCACTCTTCGGAAACGTCAGGAATTATATTTCGTTTCAGGTTTCCCCAGCCGACGCCGCCTTGCTTTCCAGGACTGCCAAGGAGGATCAAAGAAAAAGAATGATGAGCGTACTAACTGAGCAGCATCTGCATAAATTTGTTGTCTGGTCCAGTGACCAGATGATAGCGCCAACCTCGCTTTCCTTCATTCCGCCTGATGTCGTCAAAGACGATAGGATACGAAGAAGCATTTTGAAATATGGTTTTTCAATGGAAAAAAGACAGGAAACCGAGACCAAGATCACCTTGCATTCGCAACTTATAATGGATTTTGCACGATACCTATATGAAAACGGAATTAATGTGCAGTTTGGGCATTTCTCCAACCTGATACCTGATATGCATTTTTACCTCGGAGGATCCGTATACATAGTAGAATCAGAAATTTCCGATCTTCAGCATCCAGATCGCGTACTAGAGAAGATTCGAAATTATAGGAATTTCAACCTCATATTCATCACCGATGGGGACAGAATCGTGGATCTATACGATCTGATCTTCAAAAGGAGAGATATACAGAGCGATGGAACAATAAATTTTGGTGGTTCTGTCAAAGCACATATATCGGATCTCTCGGGGATATTCGAGAGGATCTGGATCGTATCGCCTAATATCAGACCAATGTATTATTTCTCCGGCAAAAGTTATAAATTCAGCTTATCGATCCTTACTGAGAGCCCCTTCATCAAGAGATTGAAGAAAAACAGATATGGACCAGCTATGATGGCCATTTATAATCTGATGAAGAGCCGTGACTTATACATTATGCGAAAGTATGAAATTATTTCATTTTTAAATTTTGATACTAATTTTATAGAATCAATCTTTGACGAAAACGGAATTATTTCATTGTATGACATTTTTTTAAATACAAAATTGAAATTTCACTAGGAAAAAAGATTATACTAGTTCTTAATAGTGTCTTGATATGACTGACAATAAAAGGATAATGGATATCGCTAGGATGACAAAAAGAGGTGCTTCTGTCAGAGTTACAATTCCCAAGAAAGTACTGAAAAAACTAAACTTCAAGGATGAAGATCTTATTGCATTTTATGAATCAGAAGACGGAAGGATATACATCGATCTTTTGAAGTGAGGTGTTCGTTATATCGAAACATGATTTACATGATGCCTAGCATTATAAGATAAAATATTGCGTTATCCAGAAAATTGTGTCAGACACAAGCCAGCAAATGCTTTATTCACCCAATGTGATATGTTCTTATGGTGGATAGGAACCTCACAAAGCGGGAATTGATGGTTCTGCGTTCTTTATATAACAATTCCAGGCTTTCCATAGAGGAAATATCTGAGAATACAGGAATCAGCAGAAATACTGTCGCTCAGATCATAAGAAGGCTGGAAGATGATGGTGTCATAGCAGGATACACCGTGAAGATGAATGATGATCAGCTTGAGACCGTTATAGCCATAGTGAATGGCCCGATCGATATACCTGAACATGTCGTATACGAAGATTTTTCACTCAGCAATGGAAAGCACCTCTTGATATTGGACAGATCGGCACTTTCCATGGGATTTCCATATGAATCTCTTTGGATATCCACAGGCAGGAAATTCGGCAAGGCTATGGAAGCCAGAACTGCGAAGGTATGTGATTACTGTGGAAAGACCATAGAAGGAGATCCCATAATCGTCCATAGCCACAATAGAGACTATTATGTATGTTGCCCTAACTGTGAGCACGATATCAAAAAGAGATTGAAGATTGAATAGCTGCCAGCATCATATGTCAAGCTCACCCATACCCATTATCAGGATCACAAAACCCACAAAAGAGAAGAGCAGAGCAAGCCAGCTACCTATCTGATGCGGTCCTATCTGGCTGTTTATAGTTGGAAACATCTGATAATCGAGAAACACCGGTATTGAGATTATCAGAAGCACTATGCCGGCGATCACTTTCCCATATGACCTCTTTTTTTCCATGATCATGCGCTGTATGCTCTTCAAAATCCGCTCACCCCCAGCAACACAAATGCGAATGCGTAAAGGATCAGTGGGGTTATAACGGTCCTCATTGATATCTTCCCATTTCTAGAGTGGTTGTGGTATATAGATATCACGTAAAGTATGAGCGATGCCACCATGACGATTATTGTGAATAGTTCAAGCGAAAAGAGATACCGGCCGTAGCTTCCAAAAACCGGAGACGTCATCTGATTTATGGGCTCATGGTACATAACAGCTATGGGTTTGATTATCAGCGTGTACAGTATCAGCGTGATAGATCCGAATATATAAACCATCATCGAAGAATAATAGAGTTTGAGTGAAAATCTGTCCATTTATCCCACCTCCATCTCATGTCTCATTATTATGAATGCTATCACGCCGCTCAGTATAAGGTCCACAGCAAATACAACAGCCCAGACCCTCTGATCTCCGGTACTGTTGCTCAGCGCTATTATCCACAGTACAACGGCTATTATTAACTGAAGACCACCGATGGAATACACCGCTTTAACGGACGCATTCATGATTCTTCACCATCCTTTCTTGCAAACCTCATGGCATAAACTGTGGCAAATGAGACAAACGTTATACCCCACCACATGAACATGGTCAGCAACCTTGTCTGGGACAGCCCAGGCTGGCTTGCCCCCCAGAGAGCTATTGTAGGTATGCCGATTATGATGAACACTCCAAAAGCTGTTATAGCTGGCCTGTCCAGAGGATGCGTACCCTTATACCTGTCGATGAATGGAAGTATCAGCAAGAATACAAAGAAGGCGAGGACTAGAGGTACACCACCGGTGGTCAGTCCGTAGCCAGCGGTATCCATTAGCTTGTAAACAGGCAATATATACCAATCCGGGAATGGTAGCGTTCCGTAGGCAGGAAGGCCGTACGCGTCTGGTATAACCTGTGGGAAGACTGCGGAGAATACCAGTATTATTCCTATGAACATGAGAGAGAGAAAAACCGTATAAAGCAAGTTAACGGGGAACCATGGAACCATCTTTTCGTTCTTTTCATATTTCACGCCATAGGGTCCAGACTTTTCAAAGAGAAAGAAGTGTACAAATGCCACGATTATTATGAGCGTGGATAGGATCATAACGTGTAGACCCAGTATATGTGAAAACGTCTGTGCTGTCGTGCCGTTTCCAACGAGAATGGAAATGAGCCAGTTGGATAAACCTGGCAGGAGTCTTCCAATTATGCTTCTCTCTATCAGAAGCTCTCCTACATGCGTTGCGGCAACACTGATATAAGTGTAGGTGAGCATATATCCAACTATCGCCGTTGTATAGACAAGTATGAAGAGCACGACTCCAAGGATCCACTGCAACCAGCGCCATTTCCCCTTATATGCCCCCACGAAATAATTTCTCAGCATATGGGCATAGACCAGAACTATCATCGCATACGCCATGTAAAGATGTGATGTGAGAAGCGCATAACCAAATGGAACAGTTGTCGTTATAGCCAGCGTTGATGAGTATGGATGCCCGCTCTGATAATAATAGAATAGCAGCATTCCTGAAACGGCAAGATAGGCAACCGCAGCCATCAGGAATGATCCGGTCCAGTAATCCAACCTGAATTCCTTTCTGGATATTGGTCTAAGCACTATCTTATATGATCCAGGGTATTCCACGTCTTCCTCCATCAGCTTCGTTATATCGTATTCATTCTTTTCCATATATCAGAACCTCCCGCTCCATTTGAAGTTAGAACTAGACACAACGACTGTCTTGTAATTACCAATCGTATTATCATATGGAAGCGCGGTTCCTCCAGAAAGGTTCTCCTCAACTACCTCTGGCCCGTATACCTCTCCATTGGGCTGCCATAGATGTGTCCTTATGACCGCATTCACTGGATTCATCCCAACAGCATATAGATAATCGGTTGTGGTATCATGATAGAATAGAACCTGCGGAAGCGAATGATTGGCTGGACTCGGCGCAGGTCCTGAATTGTAAAGATTATGTGGTCCTCTCACAGGATCATACTGACTCCCATGGCATTTGCAGTATATCAGGCCATACGTGGGCCAGTTAGACTTTGTGTAGCCAATGAGCTGTGCTTCAAATGGAATAGAATTGCCTGGATGATAATCAAGCAGAGGAACCGTACAGCCGAGATGCTGGCATATACCGCTATAAGCTGTAATGCTGTCAGTTCCACCCTCAGAGTTTTTTATGTGAATTGCGTTCGGTATTATAACATTCCTGAGCTTGATCAGGATATTTGGCTCGTCCTGGAGAGGATAATTGAATACAAGAATTGGGTAACTGCTACTTGACGGGATGGCGTAAGGTATTTCTGATGCCGTTATGGGATTATTGTCCGGATCGACTAGAAGCGCCGTGGGATATTTGCCGTTATATGAGGTCACCGGTACATTTCTTGTGGTTGGAACAAAGAATCGCTCAAGAGATATCCCTCCTATTGCGACTGAAAAGAGGGAGAGCATCGCTCCCTTCAAAAAGGATCTTCGGCTTTCATCAACAGAATCTGTGGATCCTCCGGCTTTACTGCGCATACTCAACTACAAAAAATTATATTACTTAATTATTATGTCAAATTTTACAGGAAAAACAAATCAAATAATTAAATATATTTGTATATGCTAATATTTTTAGATAA
>NZ_QJSM01000036.1 GCF_003205235.1 Thermoplasma sp. Kam2015
TTGACCTGTGCTAACTACATTTATACAATAGTATAAATATTTTTAGTAATTTCATATTATTTGGTACCGGTCAATTTTTAACATTTATAATATAATAGATATTTGAGACATAACGATAGAAAATTCGATCTCTACCGATCTTTAAGTAAAAGTACGCTATTGACACCTATCCTTTTAGAGACAAAGATTAAATATGGTAAATTATTGATTGATCGATTATATGCTTGATTCAGCCATTGAATGGTTAATAGTCATCGTTGCGATTCTAGTTCTTTTTGGAAGTGCAAAGAAGGTTCCAGAACTGGCAAAGAATATAGGCAGAGCTACAGGAGAATTCAAGAGGGGCCAGATGGAGGTCGAAGAAGAGATAAGAAAGGCCATGTACTCCAAAACACCATCAGCCCAGTCTAATCCAGCCAATGGGGTAGATTACATCGCCGTGGCAAAAACCATGGGTATAGATACTGAGGGCAAGAGCACAGAGGAGCTCAAGGCAGAGATACAGGAAAAACTCCAGCATGCCCAGTGAATTGTTGGATATAATACAGAAAAACATCGACGAGTTGCGAGTTAGAGCTGTACGAGCCCTTATAGCCTTTTTCGTTTTTTTCCTCATATTCTTTACGTTTAAGGTGGAATATTATCGCATCCTAGGCATGCGAATTCCACTCCTTTATCCTGATCCATACGATAATGCGGGAGCACAGTTTCTGAAACTTTCTGAATATCATGTTCTTCCCAAGAACGTTGAACTCATTGCACTTAAGCCAACTGACGCAATGGTGGCCGATATTTACAGCGTCATGTTTCTAGCCCTGCTGTTCAGCATGCCCTTTATAGTCATAGAGATTGGGAAATTTGTAGCACCTGGTCTCAAGAGGAGGGAGCTGCAGGCCATCAAGAGTCTTGGGATACCGGCCGCCATTCTGTTCGCAATTGGAAGCTTATTCGGCTTCTGGTACGTGTTTCCTGTATTGTTCAGGATCTTTTTCTATTTTGATTTCGCCGTTGGATCCTCTCCAACGATGGGTATTGCAAATTATACCTCATTCTTCTTCATGTATATTGCCTCATTCGGTCTATCCTTTGAGATGCCCGTGATAATGGTGGGCCTGACCAAATTGAAGATCGTCCCGGCCAGTTTCTGGCTCAGAAACTGGAGATATGCAGTTGTGGGATCCCTCATTTTCGGCCTGATATTTTCTCCTGGAGTGCTAGGTGTAAGCATGATGATAATGGCGCTTCCGATGATGGCCCTCTATGTTCTTGGCGCTTTTATAGCAAAGCGGGTAGAGAAGAGTGATGAAGGCGTGTATTCCGTTGCTGCTGATTGAATGCTGTGATGCAATTTTAGAACTCCGCCTGAATTCCTGAAGAATCCGTACAGTGTCAGCCGTTCTAGAACTCAAGTATCATAATTTCACAGCGGTGAGCTACTTCTCAGCTGAATCTTCGATTTCTCCTTTCATCGAAGAGACCTCTGCCATTCCGGACATCCGTACAAGCCATATATCTCTATAACCACAGGCGTGTATTCGGTTCGCACCGATCCTACTAAAGGATCGCCCACTTGGTTTTGGTGGAGGATACAAAAATATAGAAAGACAATTTATAGATCCTTCTATCTATTTGGGGAGGCCCATGCATCTACTGTATGAGGGATAGATTTATAGCTTCTCCCAAACCCATAACTCCTCTTTAAAACATATCAGTGATCATGACACTCCCATTGAACGCACATTTCCCAGATCTAAGTTTCCAGCCTTAATCCGGATGCCAGACGATCTTTGATAAATATCATGGTCTGAATTACGATTATGCCTAACCATAAGACGATGGTACGTTTCGAATTTGCTATTTCTAGTGACCCAACTTCTTGAAAATTTATGAATATCATCTGGCCTCCCAACCCATTTATAATTGCACGCTATAACCATATCATGGATTCCGTGGTCAAGCAGATAAAGGACTATGCAGATAGCGTTTCCTATTCCAGGATACCCAAAGAAGAGGTAGAGGCACTGAAGATGAGAATTGCAGATTCCATAATAACGGCCTATACGGCCAGAAATTCGCCGCCTGTGAATATTCTCATTGACGTGCTCGGAGACGTCAGGTCAAAGGTTAACACGCCAGTTTATTTCAAGAAAAGGGATGTATTTTCTCCGTACGCGGTGATGATCAACGGATGTATGACAAGATACATGGATTACAATGATACCTATCTGTCAAAGGAGGCCCTCCACCCTTCAGATAATGTGCCGCCAATACTTGCTGCTTCCCATATTGCTGAGACTGACGGAAGTGAGATAATAAGGGGCCTGAAGATAGCATATGATGTGGTGTGTTCTCTTGCTGATGCCGTATCCATAAGAGATCGGGGCTGGGATCATGTCAATTACGATTCCATATCATCCTCTGCCGGGATATCGGCCATACTGGATCTTGATGATGATAAGTTCGAAAATGCTGTTTCACTTGGCATAATAAACAACGTGAGCATGAGGCAGACAAGGGCAGGAAAGCTGAGCATGTGGAAGGGCTGCACCGTGGCCTATCAGACCATGTCCTCGCTTATGGCAGCTTTGAACGCCAGATCCGGCCTGACCGGCCCATCAGATATATTCGATGGTGAGATGGGATTCAAAAGACAGGTATCAGGTCCATTCGATCTCAGTATATCATCACATGTGCTTAAGACGATGATCAAGAACTATCCTGTGGAATACCATGCCATGAGTGCCGCACAGGCTGCATCAGAATTGAGGAAACAGGTGAAGGGCAGGATAAAGACCATAAATGTTGACACCTTCAAAGTCGCCCACACCATCATAGTTAAGGATCCGGAGAAGCTGAGACCGGAGAATAAGGAAACCGCTGATCACAGCATGCCCTACATAATCGCCTATACCCTTCTCTACGGTGAACCTGATGTAAATTCCTATGATGCAAGGTATCTGAAGGACGAAAAAATTTTGAACCTGATAGACAGGATGAAGTTTAATGTCTCTGAAAAATTCAATGCCATGTATCCGGAGTACTTACCTGTCAGAATAGAGATAGAGGATGATGACGGCAGAAAGGAGCTTGAGATAGATGTCCCAAAGGGTCACTTCAAAGATCCATACACATGGGAAGATGTGATGAAAAAGGCGGATCGCGTTGACAAGAATCTTGTGGCTCTCGTCAATGATCTGAAAAACTTGGAGAAGATGGATTCTAAGGAAATATTCGAGGTGATCAACAGTGTCAAGGCTTAAGGATAACGTCAATGGCGGTCCCTCGGAGCTGAGAGGGTTGCTTAAGAGAGATATCGTTGTTGCTCCTGGAGTGTTCAGCGGCATATCCGCAATAGTTGCAGAAAGGGCTGGATTCAGAGCGGCCTACCTTTCGGGATCAGGAGTTGCGGGCACGATGGGACTGCCGGATCTTTCAGTTACAACTCTTCCGGAGGTTGCAGCAGAGACCTACCGGGTAACCACCGTCACGCGAATGCCACTCATAGTCGATGTTGACACAGGCTTTGGGGAAACTGTCAACGTAATGCGCACAGTCCGCATGTTAGAGGATGCCGGTGCGGCTGCGATACACATAGAAGACCAGGAACAGCCAAAGAAATGCGGCCATCTAAACGGAAAACGTGTTATCGATCGCGATGACATGGTCCGTAAGATAAGAGCTGCAGTTTCCACGAGAAAAAATGACGATTTCATGATAATAGCCAGAACCGATGCCAGATCGATAAACGGGATCGAAGACGCCATAGATCGAGCCAATGCCTATCTTGAGGCCGGGGCAGATGCAATATTCACCGAAGCGCTGGAGAGCAGAGAAGAATTTGTTGAGATGAGAAAAAAGGTCAAAGGCAACCTGATGGCCAATATGACTGAAGACGGAAAGTCTCCGCTTCTCTCAGTAGCTGATCTGAAGGAGATAGGATACAATATCGTCATATTCCCTCTGACCGCTTTCCGCGGCATGCTCAAAGCCATAGATTCTATCTACAAAGACCTTATGAAAGACGGTACGCAGAGAAATTTCCTTGACAGAATAATGCGAAGATCAGAATTTTATGATCTCATAGGCTACTATGATTATGAGAAAGAGGATAACGTTTTCTATAAAATATAAATTTTATTCATTATATGTTATTTTTCTGTAAATTTTTGTTATAGATCCGAGTGATATCATTATTATTCCTATCGCAAGTGAGTAGAAGGCTTCGTCAGTTATCGATGTCGGATTCATTATGGATACTATGGTCGCCAGAAACAGAGAGAAGAAGCCTAGAACAGCCGCAATGGCTATATAGAAGTATCTGTTAGTCTCAGTCTTCTTGACGCTTGATGTGAAGTATCCTGCAGATTTCATAAGTATAAGCAGTATGAGCACTATCAAAACCGCCAGAAATATTGATGCCTCCAGATATATTCCTCCATCTCCTCTGAAGTATCCTGGAAGTATTACGCCCAGCTCGAAAGCGAAGAAGCCTATTATTGGTGCTGATCCTATGACAGCTATATGGTTGTAGTTTATCTTTCCCATTCTGAAGTATTTCGCTACGACCCAGGTGATCGGTAAAACAACCAATAGGGGTATTACAAAGAATAGAACCGCATCTCCAGTTGGTATCTGTATTCCAGGTGTCAATGCTCCCCAAACGGAAAGACCGATCAGGTAAAAGATACCCGTTACTGCCAAGCCTGTAAATATTGGTCTGTCCGACAGCTTCAGCGAGAACGTATTATCTATGTAGGGTAGAATCATAAGATACACCAATGGGAAACCAGCAAATATGACGGTTGCCCAGAACGGACCTATACCCTGCGCAAACTGGAAATCCAGCTCTTTGTACATGAAGAGCAGGAACCATGGCGGATAGGCAGGCACAGACGATGCTGCTGGATTTCCTGGAGCCACCTGTGGAAATGGAGAGAATAAGGTCGGAACTCCCGGCAAAAGTGCGGCAAGGGCTGGAAGGATGAATATGGCCGCAAATGAAAAGAATCCAAGTTCAACCATGTACACCATATTGTATGGGTACCAGGGTTTGTAATCTGGCTTCTCTTTGTCGATCGCCGGTGCCATGTAATTGGTCTCGCTTCTCTTTGGCATTATGGTCCTTGCTTCAGCCAGGAAAAAGTGTGCAGCAACAACCACAGCAATGAGGCCGGCAAACAGAATATGCCATGCAAGCAGGCGGTGGAAGAGAGAGACCTGTGTACCGTTTCCAAATATGATCTCCATTATGTAATTTCCTATAACTGGAAATCCCTGTGCTATACCCCTGCCAACATCAGTCGCATCCGCAGAAAGGACATCGCCGCTCAGCGAATATCCGAAATATCCTACACCAAGCGTGAGCAACAGCAGCAGGATTCCAGAGAGAAACTGATCCCGTCTTGGTCTCTTATAAGCTCCTACAAACAGATTCCTCAGCAGATGCACATAGAGCAGAGCTATCATTATGTAAGCGCCGTAGAGGTGCGTTGTGAGAATTATTTCGCCATATGGAACTGTGTGCAGAAAATTCTCTGTGCTCGTATACGCATTTGAAGGTTCATAATAGAAAAGCATTATGAGCCCGGTGATCACCTCATAGATGAAGGCAAACATCGTGAGAGCGCCCGTCCAGAACCAAACTCCACCCTTCTTGCGCATGTAATCTGGTACGCGTCTTGGCAAAGGTTCCGGATTATTTATTATGTTAACGATCTTTTCATAATCCTCTGGTTTCTTTTCTTGCAATTGAAACACCTCATGTAGAAGGTACTCCTTCATTCACAACATCGGTACTTGTTCCAGATATTGCGGTTCCCCCTGAGAGGTCGCTGCTGTGACCGTAAATAGTGGGGCCCACCATGGATACAGCCTTATAGGTGTCACTGGATGCATCATATGAGAGCACAACACTTGGAAGAGGATGAGTAGTAGGACCGGTGACGACAGAAAAACCGTTCAGAGGATCATATGTGCTCCCGTGGCAATTGCAGTGTACGAGGCCATGGTTAGAGGATCCAGATATGCTGGTATTAGGTATAGATGTGCCTGGCGGATAGTAGTGGATCTCTGGTGGTACGCAGCCGAGATGCTGGCATATTGCGCTTGAAGCTACGACGGATTTGTATGGACCTACACCTCCCGGCGAGGTATACGTCTGCCCCGTAGCGGGTATCTTTACGGTGACTGGCTTTATCGCCACGTCCTGGCCGTTTGCATTGCCGAGCCTGAGCAGAAAATTTGGTTCATTCTGCAACGGATAGTTGAATACCACTATATCTGGCGAATTCACAGTCAGATCGCTTGTTTTTACGGGCTGTCCTGTCTTGCTATCGACCAGAGTCAACGTGGGGAACGTGGATGACGTTACCTCCTGTGGTGGTATGATGTTTTGAATGAGGCTTCTCAGAGAAAGTCCAGCCACAGCTGCTATGGAAATTATACCCATTGCTTTTATAAAATTCCTGCGCCCTGGATCATCAACCACTTCCTTATCCTGATTATTATTGCATTTCTTATCTTTAGGGGTATCTACCGTGTTATAACACCTCCAGATTCATAATAATGCCTGATTGTTTCTTCTAGGCAAGCTGGTAAAATAAACACTTAACCTAACTATTCAGGTTAATATTCCCATGAATACCAGACGATCATCTCTTAATACCTAACACTTAAGATTAATGCCTTTTATGTCATTACGTATTGAAAATATATGGAATCCCGGACATGCAATTATGTTCTTAGCTTAGAAAGATCTCAGATAAATTTCACGATCACACACCTTGTCCTGTCAAAGGTGTCCGGGCAATTCCGGAATTTCTCGGGCTGCCTATCTTTGAACGATGAGGAGTTTGTGGATAGAGCTTTGCTCAGGATCGATGTCTCCAGCGTTCAGACGGGAAACAGTGTTAGGGACAGGAACCTGATGAAGAAGGGCTATTTCAACACCTCAGAATACAGATATATAGAAGCCGAAGCCAGAGAAGTAGATCTAAAGCAGCTCCCAAGCAAACCCGTCAACTTCAACATCAGGATAAAGGAGATTGAAGAGATCGTGCCCTTAAATGTTCTTATCATATCGGTCAACAGGGAAAAGATAGAACTCAGAATAACCGGAAAAATAAGAACTCAGGATTTTGGGCTGAGATGGCAATCTCCACTTAAGCCGGGATTGATGATAGGATCTGAGGCAAATCTTAGCATCTTCCTTTCATTCTTCAGAGGGGAGATCATCCCAGAGAATCTCGGAAATACTCCATCACTATCTTCTTCAACCCGCGCCTCATCACATCGGAGATAGAGGAGGTTTTTATTCCGAAGCTCTTGGCCAGATCCTTCATGGAGATCTGCCTATCGATATCAAAATATCCAAGCTTAAGGGCGCTCATTATAACCTCCCTTTCTCTGGGCGTGAGATCATTCTTTGAGTACTCGTTCGTCGTGATAACAACAGCGTTCAGCTCTTCATCCTTCAATTTTTTGAGCGCCCGATTGAATTCGGCTTTTGTAGGGGCGATTATCCTGTATCTGACCTTATCAAAACCTATGGATTTTCCACCCATCACCATCAGATTAAACGATTCAAGGATGCGGCAGGACGAACAGCTTTTTCCCTCAGCCCATATGGAATCTTTGCCGCTCAGGTTTGCCTTCAGGACATAACCAGGATATTTTTTTATCTCATTGAAGAGCGTACGTCGATCTATAGACGGCTTTACTAGGTGTATCGTTGTGTTTTCGCCTATGCGAAGCCTCTCTATCACAGCTTTGGGATCCCTATCCAGGACAAGATTCGTGACCCAGCAGTCTTCCCTCTCCACTTCTATAATAGCTTCTATCGATGGACTGTTTGCTTTCAATCTAACATGTTAGGCATCCATCAAATATAAGTATTGCTATTAGGAATCAGATAAGATGAATGATATCAGGGTGAGAGGATATAAGAGTATTTCATTCTGGCAGGAGGAAGGAATCGGTCTGATCGTTATCAGAAGCGACACGAAGGGGAATTTTGATTTAAACACGCTTGATGAGATGATCGCAGCCTTTGGCATAGCAGCCATGGATGAGAGCGTGCATTCAGTAGCGCTGACTGGTATGAATAACATATTTGCCAAAAAGCTTTTGATCAGCAGCATCACCAATAGTGAAATTTACAGGATGATGCAGTCCTCTTCGTCACTCATCTCGATGATCTATTCCTTTCAGAAACCAGTTTTCGCCATACTTAATGGAGACGCTGTGGATGAAGGCTATGAGATTGCGCTTCTTGCCGATAGAATAATAGCTGCAGACGATATAAAGGTCGGATTCGATCAGGGTTACGAATTCAAGATAGGAGGTTCTTTCACTTCACTAAGGATGAAGAAGACAGAAATATCAGGACCATTGGAAGGTATAAATGTTGACACCGTGCTGAGACACGAAAATCTTCTTGAAACCTCAAAGGAGATCATCAAGAAGGATCATGATACAAATTACTCCATAAGAAGGAGACAGAGATATCACGACATAACTGAACTCATAAATCTAGAGAAGCTGTACTATTATGAAAATTACCTCAGCAGATCCTGAAATATCAACATGAAAAAATTCTACTTTTTCCTGAATTTCTTTATGAAGTCATGCATGGCATTTCTTACATCATAAAAGTAGATGTTATCGTATGGGCATGCGAGTACGCACGATCCTGAACCAACACACTTAGAACTCTTGAAATAGCCCTGCTTTATGAACTGCCCGGCCAGATCCCCAGCTCCAACTTCGCATGCAGTGACGCAGGCCTTCGTTTCGCATCTGACGCACTGGGATGGATCATGTACCTTGAGCCTGAAAAATCCAATTTTACTGAAAAACCCAACGAATGTTCCTGTGGTGCACCAGCCGTATCTCCTGCATGGACTCATGCCCACAATTGGTATGCTCATGAAGAATACGTACCACAAGACGTTCCATACAGCCACTGAATAAAGAATTGCTGGGTCCACTCCAAACAGATCGAAGTTATGCGAACCTGTGCTTGAGAGATATGAGAGATAAGCTGCTATGAGTATCAATATCCATGAAGATCCGATGACGGGGTACAGCGACTCCTTGAACTTGCTGCCTATATGTTTCCTGCTGGCGGGAGCAGAATAATTGTACTTTATCATGGCCTGTCCTAGCGTACCGCCATACATGACCGCAGAAGGACATAGGGTGCTGCAGTAGCTCCTTCTTCCAAACAAAAGCGCAAGAACAGCATAGAGCGCGTAGCTGCCTATGAGAGCGGCCAGCATGTCAGGATATACTGGACCAAGACTGCCAATATTGCCCCAGAGTGGGATTGTCTCATAATATTTGGGATCGACAAAATTAGGAAAATAAACGGTGTACAGAGCATACGCTATCAGTGCGAATGTCAAATTCCATCTCTTCTCTCTCCATCTTAGCCTGCCGATGCGTACGATGACCAGTGAAGCCATTTCGATTCCCATTATTATTAGAAATACGTATGAATTTGTAACAGAACCGAAGATGAGTATAACGTTGAATATAGACTGAATTATGCTGGAACCGGTGCCAGTGCCGAATGAGTTCAGGAATGCCGGAACACCATGAACCCCTCCAAGGATGGAGTCAAGAGCAGCTGAAATGAACCACTCGGCAACGAACGAGAACAAAAGCACATAGAACATATGGTATCTGTTGTTGGACCAGCCAATGCTGCCTTTGCTTTTATCCGGGGCAAAGAGATAATGGAAATAGAATGCCATCTGCGCAAGCATTGAAATGCCGAAAATAATCAGGAAAATGTGGGAATTCAATATAAGGGACAGAAACAGGCCTAAGGATGAAAACGCCATGAGCCCGAAAAAGATCGTTATGATAGTGATTCTGAAATGATTCATCGTATCGAATTTCAGGGCGATGAATTCGAAGAGTATGGCCATGAATACGACCATGATAATGGCGATATACGCTGTTCCGTAAATGGGAAAGATTCTGCCAGGCAGTATGAATGGATTGAACATGCCTGAAAACGCGATGCCAGAAAAGATTATCCTCTTGATCCGATCCATTTCAAGGAAAATTATGGAAAGGATCATCTCTATCTCCATGGACAGAACGAATAGATAACTGCTTATGGCGTGGGAAAGAACATAGAAGGATCCGTATCCGGAGAGATTCGGGTACGTTACGATCATAAGAAAGTACGCCATAAGAACCTCGTTAGCGATCAGAAGAGTTATGAATGCGGGGTATCTTGTGAGAGTTATGGTGGAATATCTTTTAGAATAGGCCCATACGGCTGCGACCCCCATGATGACCATGGGTGAATCAACAGCTGCGGAGGCTGTTAAGAATGTCATCGGCCACTGATAATATATGGTGAGGCCAGCGAACATGGAAAGCATCATTGCTTCCAGGAATATTTCGAGTACACCGCTTGTGGTCTTCTTCGCCATCCTATAGAACAGATAGAAGAAGAAGAGAGACATCGAAAGCTCTATGCCCAGATCAATCAGGATGTTCATGGGCGATCACCTGTTTTGCAATAAAAGCATCGGATCCAGCGAAGCTGTTGAGTGAAAGATGCGTTGTATACCACATCAGCGGAAGCATGAAGATCCATAGTGCAAGACTGAACCATACCTGATCAAGTATGGGCATGAATTTCCATATGTGTATCTCAAGGATCGCTGACATATAGAAGATAATCAGAGGTATAACGTTGAAAATTACGGTGACATATTCCAAATATGTGTACTTCATTCTATCCGGCATAACATGATAGCCTGATCCTATTGCGATACCGGACAGATATCCAGTGATCATCATGAGTGCATAATAAGCCGGAACAGAGTACGCTTTGTATGTTAATGAAGGTAGAAACCATACATATGAAAGGGCGAGCCCTGATAGAGACAGCATCGAACCAACCAGCCGAGAGCGGAAACTGAAATCAATAAAGTCCAGAACCATTAGAACGAAGATGAAGCCTGAGAGAACCATGGCCATGCCACCCATAAAGAAAAATATGAAATTCTTCTCCAGCCCGAGTGAAACTAAGTATTCAAGAATGACTGGAAGTAACACTGAGCCAGCAACCAGCATCAGTGTGTGAATATATGATCCTCTGTTTGGAACCACAAAAAATTTCCTTATGCGTCTTCCTGATTTGTAGTATCTGGACACAAAGATGTAGGTGAGTATGAGAAGGGTAAGACTCAGAAACAGAACGGGGATAAGTATCACATCTATTATCAGCGCGGCAACAGCCGGTAGAAGCGATATGAAGCTCTCACACTGGCAGCTGAAGGCACTTGTCAGGCCAGAAAGTGCCGATCCAATGGTGTTGCCGTGCCGAGAGGAGTACGATATTATCTGGTAATAGTTTTCGGATACGAGCGAGGCCACCGCAAAGAAAACGATCTCTATGAATGGACTTATGAGTATGTCCAGATTCTGGGATAGTATGAACACTCCGTCTATATCAAGACCAAGTGGTATCATACCGAGGCCCTTAAAAACGCTGACATCCGATTCAATTATCACTGGAGCCTGAGTCGGCAACGGTATAGATATCAGGCCACCAAGGTAGATCATGAATATAATTGTACCTATGAATGCCGGTAGCCTGATCAGAATGCCCTTAGAATCATCGAGCATCTTCCAGTATGAGACGGCTGCAGGCACGGCCGAAAGCAACAAAATCCAGAACATAGGGTATCCGTAAAAAGAGAAAAGTATTACAAACAGAAAGAACATGTAAAAGGTTTCTGTATATATGCCTATGGAATTGAAAAATTTTGATAGAGCTTCTGTGGATAGAAAAAGGAACGCCGGTATAAAGAGGATCAGAAATGAAAGATAAAGCGAATCGCTCGTTATGAAAATATACCTATTGTAGAATATGGCGAATGCCAGAAAAAATAATAATATAGAGGATAATTGAAATATAAAAATTGATCTATTTTGCATGCTTAATCGACTACCACGGTACCGGTCATCCAGCCAACTGTGGTCATGGCCCCGCTCCAGCCTCCGTTAACAGCTGAGAGGCCACACGGGACATAACACTGCCACGTGTATGTGCCGGTGTTGTTGAGGTAGAGGTATGCCAGTGTTGTGGTACCACCAAATGTTGGTATGTTAACGATGACTTGACCACTGTTGAGTATGGTGAATGTGTGCGTTATATTGTATCCTCCTGATGCATTTCCATACCAGTTTACCTGACTTATCACAACTGGCTTAAGCAGGCTGGTGTTGTTGTCTTTGTAGCTCGCAAGTGAAGTCGTGGTATTGTACTGATATTCAACTCCGCCCACCGTACCTATAACTTTGGTGAAGATCGTTGTGTTTGAGGTGCTAGTGTTTCCGATATTCGGGGTAGGACCAGAATCGTAATCTATTATTGTGAGTACTATCTCCCTGTGAGCCGGCAACACTATGTTTGCAGCAGATTCAAGCGAATTGTTGGCTGCCAGTATGAAGTAGGAGGGTTGATTGTGTTCATAGGTTTTGTTATAGACATAGGGATTGGATGGCGTTATCACCATCGTAAGATAGTACGGGCCTGTTGATGGAACCGAAACTGGATGGCTTGTTGTGTAGGAATAGGCAACGCCTATGCCTATACCACCTATCACGACTACCGCTGTTACCAATGCATAGAATACCTTATCATCCATCTGTTATCGTTATTAAAATTATGATTCGCTATTTAACCGTGAAAGCTAACATTTTAGGTTAATGCTGTAAAGAGACCATCTATGAGAGAATTAAGAAAAAGTCAGAATAACGGGCATTATGCCCACCACATAGGTAAAAGTAGAAGATCATAGATCATGGATTATCTTCTGATCTTGCTGTATCCCACGACACGCGGAAAGCCGTTCTGATCGGCAAGTATAAGCGAATCCTTTATGATCGGTATCTTCAATCTTGTGGTGTAAGAATCTCCTTCCGCATTGCATTTGACAAAATTCATCAGATCTGATATGTAAGGATCAGAGAGTGTATCCTTCCCCTTTAGTGATTTGTGAAATACAACATTGTCTTCAACCTGATTGGTGTATTCAAAGGGCTTATCTGAGAGGAACATCCCCCTTGACAGTTCCTCGACCTCGACGTTCTTCAGGGCAAGGCCTACCCTGGTGCCTGCCTCGGCTTCTTCGAAATCAACATCGTTGACCTGTATTGATCTTATCTGAACTTGCCTGTTTATCTCTGACAGATAGAGATCCTGATGCTTTTTTATCTTTCCGGATAGAACAAAGCCAAGAACAACAGTGCCAACGCTCTTAACCTTGAAGTAGTGATCGATGACCACCAGGGATCCCTGATCACTTCTTTCTATGTTTATGGCCTTTATCTTATCTATTATCTCCATGGGCCTGCCAGAAAAGAACTCCGGCTGAAGCTGAGTATCCTTCAGGAGCTTCCTTATGGTGTTCTGCTTATCCTCCTGTGCAACTATTATACCTCTTCTCTTGCCGAACAGATCAAGAGCGATGACCGTCTCCGCAAAGTACTTGTCCAGATTGTCCCCGTTGATGATAAAGATGTCCGTTGGGTATATGGAATCGGTTAGTGAGGAGATCTTATCTGGATATTTTATCGGTTCTATGAACGTCATGACTCCGTCCTCTTCCTTTCGATTGTAAAGTCTTATATCGCTCTCCGTCCCCTTCTTTGAGATCTCACGGAGTATATCCTCAACACCATAGGCAAATACGTTGAAATGATACATATAACCCCTATGCCATATGTTTAGATTAAAATATCCATTTACTTCAGAAGCTAAGAAATATTTTAATTTATATTGGAAATCAAACTGCGAAAATATGGAGATCAAGAGATATTGCCCTGTCACAGATTCTGAATTGCCTGTAGATCACGTTTACTTCAAATTCAGAAGCGAAATAGAGGCTGCTGAAGCATTCCTTGGTCTAGCCATATCTGAGGGGATCAAGGTAACGGAGACCAGAGAAATACTGGATATGGTGGATACCATATACAATTCGCTTGCAGATCCGGAATCAAGGCTCAATGACTTCCAGGAGAAGAGGCTGAATTTCACCGATGAGGACTGGTATGATCTCAAGGAAAAGGCAAACAATGGAAACAAGTGGTCAATGTACATGTTCCTAGCCAGAAGATCCATAGACAGTGCTGTATACTGGCTCTGCAAACTAAAAGAATCGAATGAATTCAGAGACATCGTAAAAGACGATGTCATATCAAAACTAATGAAGGCTGGCTTCGTCATTCTGAGAGAATCGCTTGGGGACGTAAGGCTTTGATTCAATTCCATGTTCAGAACTTAAATTAGATTCTAAGAAACAAAAATGAAGTGAAAATACACGTATATTCTCAATGGTCTCAAAAATGGATCTGATTATTCATCAAATTATGCGGCCAATGATCGATCATGTGGTATGTGCTACTGATATCCCGCGCAGGAAATCAAGGTAGGACAACGGATCCTTGACGTACCTATCGAGTATGTTCGTTTCCCTGTAATAGTCCTGAAAGAGCAGGTGCGCTTCATACTCTGAGAACAGACCTGTTTCAATTACAGACGATATAGATTTTTCCAACTTGGTCTCTCCTATCTCCTTCTTTCCATTCATCTTTCTGATGTAGTTTAGTATCTTCAATAGCGGCAGATTATCGTTACTGCATATATCGTAAACACCTTCACGCTTCAGGATGGAATTTACAACCGTAACCACGTCGTCAACATACACTGGTGCTAAGTTGCCTTCCTGTGAAAGATGACTGACCTTATCCGATAATTTCCTGAATCTGTCGGTGAAATGATCCCCTTCGCCAAAGAGAAATGACAGCCTTATCACAAGACCGTTCTTCAAAACGCGCGTATTATCTTCGACAAGCCTCTTCGTTCTGAAGAATTCAAGAGGATACGATGGCTGGTTTATTATTGAAAATGAAACAACCTTCTGATCAGTATTGTTCGCCTTAACAGCGTTGACGACATTCTTAATTCCTCCAAGCAGGACTTCGCGATTTCTCTTCTCATCTGCATTCCAGTCTTCCACGGCAAACATTGCTATGTCAGCATCTTTCACAGCCTCGGCGACCTTGGCATAATCCGTGACGTCGCCCTTGATCCATACCGCATTCTCCCTGGTGATGGAATTGCCCTTATCAAGCGAGAAGTATGCTATCTCATCAGCATCCAGTTTATTAACCAGATGACTACCAAGAAATCCAGAACCACCGAATACTATTATCTTCACATTCTTGTATTTTTTTAACCTATTAAAAACTGACGTAGCCATCTTAGGTTAAAGCGCTTGCACTTTTGCACAATGCATGAGAATATATGGCGATTGGTGAAGCCAGAAACGAATAACGTTATATATAAACTAACAATTCAATGCCGAATTGCAATGCCTAAGACACCAACGAATGTTAAACCAATGGATGTATTGAAATCAGCGCTTTCCAGGAACGTATTAATAGATGTTAAAGGAAATAGAGAATACTCAGGGATACTTGATGGATACGATGTCTATATGAACATCGTTCTTCTCAATGCCAGTGAGATCATAAATGGCGAAAACAAGGGTGTGTACGATCGTGTTCTGGTCAGAGGCGACAACGTAATATTCGTCTCTCCTTCAAAAGGTGATGGTTCATGAGCAATGGAACAGCCGTAATGGGTAAGATAAATAATAAGAAAACGCACATAAGATGCAGAAGGTGTGGTCACCACACGTATAATGTAAGAACCAAGAGGTGCTCTCACTGTGGATTCCCTGCCCCAAGGATCAGATCCTATAGATGGGCAAAAGCCAAGTGAAGACTGTGCAGTTGTTGGGTTCAAGGGCAGGATAAATGCCTATGATCCCATAATAACTGCGCTTCGTACATTGCAGCATAGAGGTCAGGAATCCGCCGGTATGGCAGTTTTTGATGGAAAGAGAACTGTACTTAAAAAAGGTCGAGGTTTAGTAACCGATGTTTTCAATCCTTCAATGGATAACATTCAGGGCAAGGTGGGTGTTGGCCACACAAGATATTCGACCGCAGGTTCCAAGGATGTGACAGACGCCGGTCCATTTGTGATAAACTCCCAGGTTGGGTTCATCTCATTATCTCACAATGGAGAGATAGTCAATGCGGAAGAGCTCAAAGATGAGATGAAAAGGGAAGGTGTCAATTTCCAGAGTGATTCTGATACAGAAGTTCTCCTAGCAGAACTGTCAAGAAACATATCAAAATACGGACTGAAGCAGGGCTTCGAGGTATCAATGAACACGCTGCGAGGCGCCTACGCGTGCGCAGTTGGAATAAACGACAGACTCTTTGCCATGCGAGATCCCAATGGAATAAGGCCCCTTGTCATAGGAAAGAACTCCGACGGCTACATAATTGCCAGTGAGAGCTGCGCGATCGACGCTCTTGAGGGTACGCTGATAAGAAATGTTGAACCTGGAGAGGTTGTAGAGCTCACCGAAGATGGCCCGAAGACAATAGCGCTGCATAGCGGAGAGAAAAGAGCGCACTGTATGTTCGAATATGTCTATTTCTCGAGGCCAGACAGTACCATAGACGGAATAAATGTGTACATGGCCAGAGTGAAGATGGGGATGATGCTTGCTGAGGAAAGCCCGGTGCAGGCCGATCTCGTAATTCCTGTTCCAGATTCTGGAAGATCACAGGCCATAGGCTATTCCATGCAGTCAGGCATCCCTTATGCTGAGGGCCTTATGAAGAACAGGTACTCCGAGAGGACGTTCATAATGCCGACGCAAAGCGACAGAAAGTCCGCTGTCAGGTTGAAGCTGAATCCTGTGAGAGAGGTCATAAGCGGAAAGAAGGTTGTGCTGGTTGATGACAGCATAGTGAGGGGCAACACCATGCGGTTCATAGTCAGCCTGATGAGGAAGTATGGCGCCAGAGAGGTTCATGTTCGCATAGGTTCACCTCACATCGTTGCGCCTTGCTATTTCGGAGTTGATATGAAGACAAAGGATCAGTTCATAGCTCGCGGAAAGACTGACGAGGAAATAAACAGGGAGATAGGAGCAGATTCCTTGGCATTCCTCTCAATCGATGGACTGAAAAAAGCCATAGGTTTGGATGAAAACCATCTCTGCCTTGGATGCTTAACAGGCATATATCCAATAGATATCTCAAAGAAGATAGCAGAAAAGATCACGCAGTATTAGATTCATTTCTTCGCCTTTTTTATCTCATCCTCGATCTTCTCGCGTATCGATTTTGTGTCTATCCGTGTTCCAAGCAGATCCGATCTAGCAGCTATAGCAACCTTATTGGCTATGATCCTTGCTATCTTTCCCCTCGCCTTAGGATTTATGGCAGACAGGCCTGGAAATTTGAATATAACACCATACTTTGGATTCTTCCTCCCATGGCCGAGGGCTTGAAACAGTGCCTTCTCTGCTCCAAGCATCTGTATGGAACTGCTCGGCATAAAGGCAAGACGCCTCAGACCGCGTGATCTCTCAAGAAGATCCATCGCCAACTTGGGACCCACAAGATCCGTCGTATTAGGCATGATCTCCCTTATTCTCAACCTGATGCTGTCATCGATCTGGGATCTGAAATCGCAGAGATCCGATCCCTTCCTGAATATGGTGGATATATCATCGATCGATGATCCGTTCCTGAAGAACTGGCAGGGATCTCCAGATGTGTTTATCCGGTATGGTATCGAGAATGGAAGACACTTCTCATAATATTTATTTATCATCTCGTCCAGAGCGTTTCTTATAGAAGCCACCTTTATCAGTGCCTGGTCTGGGGTGAACTCTTCCCTTATCCTTTCCTTTCCATACTCTATCAGCAGCCTTCTCAGATCTGGCTTCTCCCCTGTCCCGTTCAGTTCTGGTATTTTTCCCTCTCTCAGTTCTTTGAATATCCTTATGTAATCCTGATCCAGATCTTTGAACAGCCTCTTCCCGCTGCCGTACCACATTATTCTTTCCATCGTCAGCCTCCAGAAATATATGATCGAAATCCACTACTTTCATAAAGATGTTGTCAGAGCTACACATCGCTATGCCGGTTCCAACCAGATCGTTGTCCTCGGAGATGACAGCCACACGATCTCCCTTTCTGAATTTTCCATTGATTATCTTTATGCCACCAGCATACAGATCTGAACCATGCGCTATATTCTTCATCGCGCTCCTCTTGACCACTATCTTGGGATGATCCCTGAAGGCATAGGTCATATCCAGAATATGATCGCGTAGGGCCGCGTCTTCGCCGTTCCTGGCAAGATCGACCATGGCCGATAGATCCTGCAGGGTTATGCATTTGTCCTCTGTGAAAGGTCCTGTGGATATTCTGCGCAGATCGACCATCTGTCCTCCTTTGCCCGAAACATACCCTATGTCGGTGCACAGAGTACGTATATAGGTCCCAGACTCGCATTTGACGTGAAAGAGTACTATCTTCTCCTTCTTTTCAAGCAGATCAAGGGAGTATATCGTCTTCACCCTCAGATTTCTCGCAACCGCGCTTCGGACGGGTGGAAGCTGGTATATCTTACCAGTAAATTTTCTGAAATAGTATTTTACCTCATCTTCGGTTATGTCCTCATAGAAACGCATCACGCCCACATACTCCTTTGGGCTTTCATGCACCACATCCACAAGCCGTACTGCTTTTCCTATGGCCATGGTCAGTACACCGGTGACATTTGGATCCAGCGTTCCTATATGGGCAACCTTCTCTATTCCCATCAGATCCCTAACCCAGTAATCAACCTGATGACTGGTTGGCCCCTGTGGCTTATCGATAACTATGAAACCATTGATCTTGGAAAAGTCCAAAGACATCGCCTGCTTATCATACCTACGTATTTAAGTTAGAATGATGATCAGCTTAACCTTGGAGTAAATATCTCCTTCCTTGACATCTCATCTATCCTATTTGCTATATGAACGGCTATTTCATTAGGCTTCATAAATTCGGTGTTCACCACTATATCGTATATCGATAGATCGTCTATGTCTATACCGTATAGTTTCCTGTATCTCTCCTTCTCCGATCTTTCCCGCTTATCCATGAGGCTTCTGGCACTGTCTATATCTATATTTTCTCTCCCGGCAAAGCGTACAAGCCTTGTATAATAGGTAGCATAGAGAAATACCCTGAACGCTGTTATACCGTTCATATATGATATCCAGCCTGCCAGACGCCCCTCCACAATTATGTTATCGTTCTGCATCATGAGGGCTTTCTGAGTCTCATCTGTATAGTAATCCGCCTCAGGATGCGTTTCTGAATAAATATTGAAGTCCTCTATGCTCATGCCCATCTTCTTTGCAGTTTCTCTGAAAAATGTTCCCGATGAGTATACAGTATAACCGGTTATCTTTGAGAGCTCCTTGCTCACAGTTGATTTTCCGCTGCCTATCTTTCCGGCAATTGTTATCCTCATCTACGTCACTGATCAATCTACCGTTTTTGATGGGGCCATTCTGCTTAACTTTCTGAGCTTGAAGCTGAAGTCCACATACTTCATGACCATGGTCACAAAGTATGAAACGACAAGCTCGGTCAGGAAATACATGAATATCCAGTATGGCATTATCCAGAAATGCGCTGTAGTTATGTTTATGTTGAAGTCCCAGGGAAAGGCAACGTAGTTGTAGGGAAGGTTTCCTACAAAAACGAAAAGCCAGGCATAGAACAGGATCGTCACAACACTGATGACCATGAGGGGCTTCATGGTGTTCATTGAGAGCTGATACTGATCCATGGACATCTGCATCCTCATGCTGTTCAGCTTGTTTATCTTCTTCATATCACGCTCTCTGTAAGCCTCCCTTATGGCATCGTTGAATGCCTTCATAGTGTTCTGCATCTTGCCCATCTTAACCCAGTCAGTGAAGAAATACCTGGGTATGGATAGAATTATACCTATTATCACGCCGGTGAGTATGATCGTAAGAACTGGATATCTGTAACCGAAGCCGATTGAGGGGATGAGTGCAAAATTTAACAGTTTTCCGACAGCATCCCTGGATGAAGGCGTTATAACCAGAAACAGCGAGCCGAGCATGACGACCATGTAAATCATCTGGAAGGTCATCATCTTCTTCATCGCTTCCTGCTGTTCCTTAGGATACTGTTCAGTCAACTGCTATCACCTTTATTATATCCTGAGCTGCTTTATCTGGTTTTCCTTCTTCGTTAGTGATTATCTTTACGGTAGCTCCGCTGAAGATGGAATATGCTGCAGCAAATGCCCTGTTGATCTCCTGATGCTCCCTTATGCTCTCCAGAGAGTCTTCGTCCCTGGATCTCGTTGGATCGTTCTGTCTTCTCTTAAGGATCAGATCTGGGGGTGCCTCAATTATGATATACACGGATGCATTTATCTCTCTAAGCACCCATTCTGGTAATCCTGGTAGATATCCGAATGGCGTTTTGATGGACATATGTGTGTCAACTATTACGTCATTCATCTTGCCTATCTCAGTACCAGCATTCTTTTGCAGGTCTATCTGAATTTCCCTCGATAGCTTGCGCATCTGATCCCTGTTCTCGACCAGGCCTCTCTTTTTTGCCAGCTCAAACATGAGGGTGCCGTAATTCACTATCTTTATCCCGGTTTGCTTGCTCACTATGTCCAGCACAGTGGTCTTACCAACCCCTGCCACACCAGTAATTACTGATCGCATTTAACCACCAACGAAGAACTGCCTTATCACAGGATGCATCTCCATGAGTTGCTCCCTGCCCATAGCCTCATAGAACTGTATGATTATACCAACTGCCAGAAGCAAGCCCGTACCGCTCGTGTCGCCCACAGTACCTATCAAGTTAGCTCCAGCTGCCAGCAGTCCAACCACCGCACCGCTGAATATGGTTATAGCGGGTATGTATTTTTTGAGGACACGCTCCATAACCCTTGGATCCCTTCTGAACCCAGGTATCTGCATACCGCTGGCCTGTATCTGCTTCGCTACCGAAGAGGCGCCCATATTGGTTGTTTCGATCCAGAATATGGCAAACAATACGCTGAAGCCAACCATGAAGGCTGTGAACACTATTATGTGTATTGCCTCCTGCAGAGGGGTGTGCCCAAGCAGAATATTCTGATATCCTGACGGCTGAAGAATTGGAAACAGCCAGTCGGATAGGCCGTTAGGCGAGAAGAGATAGTATGCAAGCCCACCCGTTGGGGTTGTTGCCGATATATTCAGCGCAGTGGCCTGCGCAGTTGTAGGATAGGAACCTAGCAACGGATTGTGACCAAGTATTGGCACCTTGCTCAGTACCGGGCTGCTCCAGAACAGCAGGGTCCACATTGATACGTTGGCCAGGAGTGCTGTAGCAAGTATCACCGGTATATTCGACGCATAGAGAAGCTGAAGTGGGTATCTTCCTCTTGCTCCCCTGACCCTCTCATGCGATATCGGAAGTTCGATCTTGCTGCTCTGGAAATAGGCCACTAGGAAGAATATCAGCAGCGTGCCCAGAACAGCTATCATTGGGTTCGGAGGTGAGAACAGGATCTGCACTACGCCGTTTGTAAGCAGATAAGATGAGGATGAATGCATTATTATGTAGAACATCTTTGGAAAAGCACCGGCTGGTGGATTGGTGAGAGAGTATGTAAGAGCGTTGTTAAGTGCCTGCCAGTTGAACGCGCCGATGAATAGCTGCTCTGAAACGTCAGCGGCTATGAAGAGCGATATACCAGATCCTATCCCGTATTTGGAAACGACCTCATCCATGAGGAATACAAGGTATGAACCGAAGAAGAGCTGAAGTATGATTATGGTCTGAGCAAGAAACTCACCATATCCCGGGAACACGGCGTTTATTGAGTTCACTACCTTTGTGTCAGGAACCAGATAACCAAATGCCTGCGGGATGGCCTCTACGAAGATCATTATTATTACAAGGAGTTTCTGTACGCCCTGATATATGGCCTTATCCTCGGCATTCTGAAGATCAAGATTGAATATCTTAGCTCCCACGAAAAGCTGCATCACTATGCTTGCGGTAACTATCGGGCCAATACCTAGATCCATCAGAGAACCAGAAGCTCCGGCAAATATCTCTCTGAATGATGCAAAGACGTCTATAGTCTGTGCTGTGTTCAAACCGTATATGTATATATTGCTCAACGCAAAGTATAGGACAACTATGAGCGCTGTCCATGCCATCTTATATTTGAACTCTACATGGCCCTTGGCCTTCTTGACCGCAGGTAGCTTTGCGGTGAGGTCTTCCAGCCCATATAACTTGCTCTTCTTTGGGCCGGTATAGCTTGCAACCAGATACGTTATATAGAAGAGTGGTGCTATTATAAATCCAGCTATTGCAAGCTTGATGTACCCCAGATGACCGAAGTACCAGAATGCGACCATTATGATCGCATATACGACTATGAGGGGGAAAACAACTGAGTTATTACGCTGAGCTTCCGTCATTTTCGATCTTCGAACCTATAGCTGAAAGCTTACTTATTGCTTTTTCGGTTGCCTTGTCAATGATGATCGTTGACTTGACCGTGAAATTGCCGTTACCAAGCAATTTATCGTAACCTGCGGACTTAAGATCGACTATCACTTCGCCATTTTCTTCCCTGACGAAACCGTCTCTCTTAAGACTCTCGTACATGTATTCTATGTCACCAAGGTTGATTGGTACCTCTACCTGAGATATGTGATGGCTAGTGAAACCCTTTCCTCCAAAGTGAAGTGGATCGTATTTCACCATCCATATCCATTTATGCTTTCCCATACCTGCGTTTCCGCTTCCTCCCTTCTTTCCCTTTCCACGACCTGCCTTGAATCCGCGTCCGTAATGGCCGCCACGGAGCTTCTTAGTTCTCTCTCTTACCATTCAGATCCACCCCTGATACTATCATCTTTCTGATCAACCTGTTGATATCGGATCCCCTGTATCCAGAAGACCCACCACTTCTGTATGACTTCCTTATGGCCTCATATCCACCCTTTGGTGGATTCAATCTGATGACAGGGACAGCATCCGCTATATCGGATGGCTTTACCTTCCCATCTATGAGCGCCTGTGCCAGATCCCTGTAGGATGCAAATCCAGTCTTCTCTTTAAGTTCCTCTTCCGTGAGATGTCTGCGCCCTTTAAAGAGAAGTCTGTTCTTCAGCAGAATCTCTAGCGTATCAACGTCTATCTCGCCCCATGTAACGTAATCCTTGACCTTCTGAAGCATACCCTTGACCACCTCATCCTCATTCAGCAGGACAAGGTGATTTATCCGGTTAAGCCGCATCAGATGCGCAGTATCGGCAATATCCTGCTTTATTCCAGTTCTGCCTCTAATCCTTATGGCCGCTAACATTTATAACACTCCCCGAATATATAGGTGTCGACAATACAATGCCAGGATTGATTCTGACCTTTGACGTTTCCTTCAGCGCGTTATATACCGCTAGAGCATAATTCACCGTTGTCTTGGTGTGACCGGACGCGAACCCCCATGCGTCCTCTATGCCTGCGATGCTGAGTATAGTTCTTGCAACATCGCCAACCGCAAGCCCGACGCCTCTCGGAGCAGGTTTCAGCGTTATCCTGACGGATCCTGATTTGCCCTGAACCAGAAATGGCAAGGTGTGCGCTCTACCGCATCCACATTCCCAGGAACCGCAACCCCTCCTTATCTCCATTATATTGAGCTTCGCATTGATCAGCGCCTTTCTGATTGCCGGAGCAGCCTCCTTGGACCTTCCTATTCCAAGGCCAACGTATCCATCTCCGTTGCCCACAACAACGGTTATCGAATAAGTCATCCTTCTTCCGGAGTCGGTCATCCTCTGCGCCCTTTTGATATCTATAACCTCATCCTTAAGGTTAGGGAGCAGATAGTCTACTATCTCGTACTCCTTCAGCGGAAGCTTGCTCCTGAGGGCTTCCCCCATGGTCTTTATTTGACCAGATGCCACAAGCTTACCCAGCTGTGTCTTAGGAATCCATTCATCACTCATGCTTTTTCCTCCATTTTCTTGAAGTTCTTAACAACTTCTGACATCTTCAACGGAGACTTGAGGTGCTTTCCATCGATCCTCTTCTTGTCTGGAAAAACGTCCTCTCCATGCGGAACCTCTACGCCTGCGTCTATGAAGCCTTTCAGACAGGCGGAGATCCTTCCACCTTTTCTGAATTTTCTTCTGCCGGTGTCCAGTACAGCTGTCTCAACGCCGTTCTTCTCAGCTTCAATACCAGCTATGTAACCGACCAGGTAGCATACCTGAATATTGTTTCCCCTGAGATCGACACCGTACTTGGCCAGCGATTTGTCTGTAACTGTGAACAGTATTCTGTCTCCAACATCAGAATACTCTGCAAGCTGGGCTATGACACCCTTTCCGGTTATTCGAACTATGAACCTCCTCTCCCTTGATTTGAGTAACTTGAGCCTCTTCGAATAATCTGTAATTCCTGCCTCTTTTCTCTTGAACACCATGGATATCACTCACCAACTAAACCTGCACTTTTAAGATGGGACAGAAGCTGAGATCTGGATCTTATAGATCCGCTCTTTATGAATCTGTAGTACTTCCTGTAGGTTTCTTTTGTTATTTTTCCATCATTCTTGAGGGTTCTGAGTTCATCCCTGAGGGCCCTTATCGTGTCTATCCAGCGCTCCTTGCGTGGATATCTTGCGTACCTCGTTCCCCTGATGGAACCTGGACCTCTTCTCCTGTCCTTGGATAGTTGCTTTATCCTCTTCTTCAGTCTTCCATTGGATATTCCTTTCTTCTGCTTGATCTTTATAACATCCTGCTTCATCAGGGCCATTATATCCTGCCTTGTGGCAGCTTCCATCACTCTGTCAACCTTATTTGTATCGATGTATACCCTGGAAACACCGACACCTTTCATATCGGCCACAATTCTCTTCACACTGTCTGATCTCATGAATTTCACCTTCCGTTGAGCACCTTAAGGTTGAGCTCTTCCGACCTTTTCATTATTTCCTGCCTCTTGCGGGAGCCAACGCTTGATGCTATCCTTACTGCCTGATACTTGGGGTCTATGGCCTCCAGTTCTTTAACGTTGTGCACCAGCACCTCATGGTATCCTGATGGATGCATGCCCCTGACTGCAGCGGGAGATCTGAATCCAGCATCAACGACGGGTGGCCTTCTTGCAAGATGCTCTCTCAATTTTGAGTGTTTTCCCCTGGGTTTCCGCCATGCATCACCGAGCTTCTTGTACCTGAACCATTCCTGCCGGTGGAACTCCACTCTCTTTCTGGCCATCAAATTCTTGATCTTTAGCAATCTGCGCTGATTCTCATCAAGTGATCTGTTCATCTCATTCACCCTTGGAAATGAGGTATATACCATCCTGAAAAACCCTTGGGTCAAAACCCTTGATTATGGTTGATCTTTCTATATTTGCTGCTGTCTCACCGACATCCTTCTTTGATACTCCTGAAATGTAGACGCGATCTCCTTTGACCGTGACCGTTGTGTCGCCGACTATCTCAGCAGTTCTCGGAGATCGTTCTCCGAAGAAGTTTTCTATGACCACTGTCTTTCCTTTAACGGAGACTCTCATAGGGAAATGGCTGTAATCGATCTTCATCTCATACTGGAAGCCATCCTTCAACCCCTTTATCATGTTTTTGATCTCAGAAGCCCATGTTCCTACTATTCCTCTTACCATTGAATTATCCTTGCTTGAATATATCTTTATGGCATTTCCTTCCTTTGCTATTCTGACGTAATTGTTTGCAAAGTCTTTCGAAATGGTTTTACCACCATAAGACATCGTGATGTTTGTCCCAGAAACAGTTGCCGTAAAGCCTTCTGGGATATCTATGGATCTAGCTTCCTTCCAGTTTATCATTTTTTACACCTCAGTATACGTAGGCCAGAAGTTTACCCCCGATTCCAAGCTTTCTTGCCTCGATATTGCTCATCACACCTTTGGTTGTGGTGAGTATGAGTATACCGAAATCCTCGGCAGGTAGGTATCTGGCCTCATACTTCTCAAGATTCTTGTTCTTAACTGGGAACCTTGGCTTAATGACACCACAGTTATTTATAGTTGTGTTCAGAACAATTCTGAATTTACCGCCCCTGCTTTCATCTATGACCTCGAAGCTCTTGATGTAGTTGTAATCCTGCATAACCTTGAGTACCTTGCCTATCAACTTCGCTGCGGGTTCAGCAACTATCTCTCTCTTTCCCAGCCTCGAAGCGTTCTTTATCGAATTTATGACATCGTTCAATGTATCATTTTTCATCTGGACACCTCAGCTATATTTCTCAAATCCCAACTGTCTTGCCGTCTCCCTAAAGCACTGTCTGCACAGGTGCAGGCCATACCTTCTTACAATGCCTCTCTTCCTACCGCATCTGACACAACCATCAATATGCCCGTACTTTTTCTTTGGTTTAAGTTTTACCTGAGACAAAATTTCACCTCACCACTGTAACCTTGAAGTTCTTCTGCAGGAACTCCTGTGCTTCTTCCTTCTTTATCCTTATGCTGTTCGGTACCGTTCTTGCAGCGATCCTTCTTCTCTCTATTCTGTATCCGCCCCGTCTCTTGAATACGATGGCGACATCCATTCCAAATATACCTATATCAGGATCGTACTTCATTCCCTTGAAATCAGTATAATCAGATATACCAAAGTACGCATTTCCGTGTTTGTCGAATGAGTAATCTGTTATCTTGTAGTCCTTCACATAGAAAGCCCTGTTCAGGAATTCCATTGCATCCTTCTTCCTGAGCGTCACCTTTACACCTATGGGCAATCTCTTTCTTATGTTGAAATCACGTACGCTCTTCTTTGCAAGAGTGTTAGTTGCCTTATGGCCTGTAAGCATCTCCAGGACCTTTGCAGCCTTCGTAAGGCGATCACCTGCCTGTCCGACACCTATGTTTACGACGACCTTGTCTATGATGATCTCCTCCATAGGATTCATGGGATCACCTCTTCAGGATTTATTGCGAAGGAGAACTTCGAACTGCTCACCATGAATACATGATCCTTTATGGTGGAGAAGCCTTCCTGGAAGTGTACCAGATTCGCAGAAGATCCCTCCTTGACCTCTATCTTGCTTATTGTACCTATCTGGTTGACATGGGATCCAGCCGTAAGATAGGCCTTGTTACCTGGCTGCATCTTTATTATTTCCTTTATCTGTATGTCCGGAATGGAAACTACCAGCACGTCCCCTACCTTGATGCTCTTATCATCTGTCATTATCGTCCTTCCATCGTGAGTTCCTATCTGTATCCTGTTTCCAGGAGCTACGACCTTGGTCTTCACTTTGAGCAGCTTGATTCCAGATCTTTCCTTATCCTCCTTCATCAGTACAAGCGCGCCCTGATCATTGTATATCACTCTGAAGAATTCGTTATTGATCTCCACGACATCCATGAATCCGACTGCGAATTTCTTCTGCCTAACCACCTTTCCGTCCACCTTGACAAGTCCGTTCGCCAGTATTCTGGCAGCTTCACGTTCCTTGTCTGATAGACCGAGATAGTCTCTAATTATCGATAGCAAGGTTACCGACTGGTCCTTGGGATGCATGCCCGGATTTGGGGTTGGACCCCAGAAGAAGATCTTCCTAGGGATCTTCACCTGCCTTGATACCATCAGCCTCTTAGTTCTGTTTATCATCCTCATCAACCTCCGCTTTTTCCTCCGCTACTGGCTCTTCTCCGGTTTCCTCCGGTTCAGCCTTCTCCTCCTGCTTGGTCTCGGCAGGTTCCGGTTCTGGCGTCTCTACCACTATGTTCTTCCTGGCAGCCAGCGATTTGATCTTATCGAATCTGTCACCGCGAGACAGATCCAGATGAGTGATCTGAAGCTTTTCTGGCTGGATACCGAAGCCCTTCTGTTTTCCATCAGCCTTTGCTATGGTTATGCCTTCAACCACAACCAAGCCGGCGGCATGATCCACCTCTGCGACCTTGCCGCCCTCCCCCCTCTTTGATCCACTAATGACCTTGACAACATCGCCCTTAATCACAGGGAACGAACGGATTCCATATTTCTTTCTCAGATCCTTGCTGAGAGATACCTCCATCTTTCTGTACATTAGCGATCACCTTAAACTATAATGGATGCTATGGCCGCTATTCTTGGCCATCTTTCGGCTGCTTCCCTGGCCACAGGCCCCTTGATCTCAGAACCACGTACCTCGCCATCAGGCGTCACCAGAACAGCCGCATTATCCTCAAACTGCACCATCGTACCATCAGGTCTCCGATAGGGACGCTTCTGCCTGATGACAACTGCGTACACAACCTTTGATCTCATCTCAGGAGTGCCCTTCTTAACGCTAGCCATGAACATATCGCCCACACCAGCTGCAGGTATCCTTCTTGCCTTTCCGTGCCATGCCTTGACATCTATAAGGCTTATAGATCTGGCTCCCGTATTGTCAGCGCATGTTATATTCGCACCAAGCGGCAATCCCCTTGTCTGTCTGCCTGCTATTCCCTTCATTGGTTCACCTTCTCAACAATTACGAAAGAAATCGTTTTGGCCAATTTCCTGCATTCGGCAAACCTCACGGTGTCTCCCGGTTTGATCTTAATGCAGTCAGGAACATGAACGTGATATTTTTTTATCTTTGTTGCCTTTCTTTCATATTTTGGAATGTACTGCTGGTATTCCCTGGCAACGACCGCACTCTTGGTCATATTTGCTGACACAACTCTGCCTACTAGTACCTGACCCCTTACAGACAGCTTCCCATGATATGGGCAGTGCGGATCGTTGCATTCATTTTCTGGCGCTTTGACGTCGAGTCCTATATTACGTGTATACATCTTCTTACCTCCTAAGATCTCTCAATATTCTTCGATATTCCTTCAGCCTGTCTTCAGGCCGCATATTTATCAGATCTCCATCAACATACCGATCATTAATCTTGAATCTCCTCAGATGCTTCGCTATCTTTATTCTTCTCCCGCCGGTATCTATTTCCAACATGTTCTTAGTTTCGAAACTGACCAGGCCTTTCTTTCCTATTTCAGTCCTGTTAGGGCTGTCGATCACCGAAATATCCATTCCAGTGAATTCGTCGAAATAGATCATCTCATTCCACGCTCGCTTTGAATCCCATGTCTTCGAGGTATTTTTTGACCTCTTGCCTATGGTCTCCCTGGAGTTCAATTATCTTTCCCTCTTTCACTGTACCGCCTGAGGCTACCTTCTTCTTTAGCTCTTTGGCTATCTTTTCAATGTCCTCTGTCTTTGGATCTATGCCTTCTATTATGGTGACGAATTTTCCATACCTTCTCTTGTCAACCATTATCTTAACGGCCTGCGTTTCTCTTCCGAATCCTTCCCAAGGCTGTAACTCCTTGGGCATGCCGGTGAAATTTTTATCCTTCATTTACCTTTTTTCCTCCCTCTCAACTGTCAATAGCCTGGCTATCTGACGTCTTATTGCACGTACCTTGCCAGGACTGGGAGAAGAACCTCCCATTGATATCAGGGCCCTCTCATGAAGAAGGCTCTCCTTAAGATTCTTCAGCGTCTCCTGCCTCTCTTCCTTCGACATCTGCCTTATCTGCTTTGCTCTCAGTTCCAACCTCTTCACCTCCTGTTATATTTTCTATGCTGAACACATCTGGAAGCTTGTAATCTGGATTCAGTATCTTGACCGTCACGCCCAATATACCTACCTTGAGCTTTGCTGTAGAGAATCCCGTTATCATACCCTTGCTTCCCGGTTCTCCTGAATATTTAACGTTTCCATATATGAACTTCTGGTACCTTGCTCTTTCTCCGGATATCTTCCCTGATATCTTTATCAATACTCCTCTTGCACCTGCCTGTATCGTTCTGTTCAGAGACGTATTGCCTGCCTTTCTGTAGGACCAACCTTTCTCGAGAGAAAGTGCGATCTTCTTCGCGATGACTGATGGATTCAGATCAGGGTCCTTCACATCCTTTACCTCGATCTGAGGCGTCTCAATACCGTACTTCTTTTCAAGAGTCTCGGTCATCTGCTGTACTTTGCTGCCGCGTCTTCCTATAACAAGGCCTGGTCTGTTAACGTAAAGCGTTATATTTGTGCCAAACGGAGTTCTCTTCATTATCATGTTTCCGAAGCCAGCGTTTTCAGTTTCCTTGACAACATACTCGTAAACGAGTAGCCTCTTAACCGCTTCATTGATGAATTTTCTCTCCTTCATTCTGATCCCTCCGTGACTATTACCTCCAAGTTGATTAGATCTTTGAAATTTGCACCCGCCCTTCCATAGGCTTTTGGCGTGTACTTCTTGATCATCCTGCCCTTGTTTGCTGCTATGTGTCGGATGATAAGATTATCCGTGTTCATTCCCTTGAACTCAGCGTTGTTCTCGACATTTTCCAGCAACTGCTTGAATGCCTTTGCCGCCTTGACTGGATATCTCCCAGGGCCGATCCCCGGTCTATGGGAAACCGAGTCTAGATATCTGAAATAGGGTATTGCATATGTTTTATTTATGACACCATCGATTATTTCCTTCGCCCTTGAGAGTGGCATACCTCTAAGATGATGTGCGATATTGACGGAATCCTTTAACGAAATTTCCGCCTCTCTTATCCTTGCCCTTGCATGATTTCCTTCAATTTCCATTGAATATCCTTTCATGTTGATCACTTCAGCGGCATGAATTTAGACGAACGAGTAGCACCTACACCAGGCCCAGAGTGCTTTACCTCCTTTCTTGTCATCACGAATTCTCCCAGATAGTGCCCAATCATCTCTGGCTTAATTTCGAACTTGAAGTAACTGTTCCCGTTGTAAACTTCAACTATCTTGCCAACATAGTTTGGAAGGATTATGACGTCTCTGACATGGGTTTTTATGTCCTCCTCGTCTCCTTCGAGCTTTTCCATGAGTTTCTTCTGCTCGTAGTTCGGCTCCCTGGAAAGAGTTCTCCTTGCTCTTGCTGGCAGGATCTTAATGAGTTCCTCTAGACTCATCTTCTGGAGATCCTCAAGGGAATAACCCTTATAGCTGAACTCTTTAGCCCTGCCACTCACTACCTTCCTTGACTTCCTTGCCTTTCTCTTTATTGATTTAACAGAGCCCTGTTTATTAACGACCATTTACTCTCCTCCTCTTCGGTGAAAGCCTTCCTACCTTCCTTCCTGGCGGAGCGTTCCTTCCAACGGTACTTGGCCTACCTACATGCTGGTGGTTTCCGCCTCCATGCGGATGATTCACAGCATTCATAGCAACACCCCTTACCGTATACGGACGCTTCGCCTTGCTCCTAAGGTAATGAACATGCGTACCTGCCTTGAGGATCGGTGGATCCTTAAGACCTGAAGCTGCCACCACACCAACCGTTGCTCTGCATCTTGGATCGAAATCTCTCATTCTACCGGACGGCAGCTTCAATGTCACATGCTGTCCGTGTGAAACAACTAGTGCAAACGTACCTGCACTTCTGCAGAATTCTCCCCCATCTCCCGGACTGCTCTCTATATTGTATACATAGCTTCCATCAGGTATATTTGCGAGAACCGTCGTTGTGCCAGGCGCAACGTTATCCACATTTCCAGCGACTATGTTCTGCCCAACATAGGCTCCGGTGAAAGCTATCTGGTATGCCTTCTTTCCATCGTTGCTCATCAATTCCAAGAGGGGGGCGTTCCTGCCCGGCGCATGGACTATGTCCCTTACCACATATGATCCTGGTGCAACATGTTTTATATCTGCTAGATGCCTGTGACTTGGACTCCTGTAAACCAGGCTTCCATGTCCTCTTCTCTGCGGAATTATATGTTTACCCATAATACACCTCAGAATACACCAATACGCTCGGCTATCTCTTCAGCCGAGAACTCCTTTGCCAGCTTTACTATTGCCTTCTTTCCTTTTTTCGTTATGAGTACGTTGATCTCTTCAACCTTCACTCCGAACCTTTCCTCTACCTCTTTCTTTATCATTTCCTTGTTTGCTTCTCTCCTGACTATCAGCGTCAGCTTATTCTCCTTTTCAGCCATTAAAGCAGTTTTTTCTGTGGAAAGAGGTGATATTATCACATCGCCCTTCATGGATTCACCTCCTTCAGTGATTCAATCGCACCTTCAGTGAATATGGTAAGCCTGCCGCCCACGCCACCCGGGGCAAGTTTCCTTATGCTGAGCGAGTTCGGAGATGCCACATCAACCCCAGGCAGAGATCTGAATGCCTTCAGGGCGGAAGAGTTCTTTGCAACTATAAGCACACTCTTCGGCTGCCTGTATTTTCTTCCTCTCATCTTTCCACGACCCGCTCTGATATGCTTTCCCTCACTGGATCTTTCAATATCCTCGTACACCCCTATATTCTTCAGCAGTGCTATAGCATCCTTCGTTTTTGCTATACCTTCGAGACCATCTTCCACCACGATTGGAAGTTTAAGATCTTCCTTGAACCTGTGTCCCCTCCTTTTGACAGCTTCGGATGATGCTGTGAGTGCAATTGCAGAATACTTTGCGATCTTTCTTTCCTTGTCATTTATCTTGACGTAGAGATTCTTGGTGACCCTTGGTGAATGCGCACTTTTTCCACCTACAGCACTGGCTATGCCGACCACCCTGGATCCACCTGCTATCCTTGGCATTCTCGAAATGCCAAGTCCTGGTCTGGTGGTATGGCCCACTCTCCTCATTCCAGCTAGAGGTGACGAGCCATAGGGTTGCCTCATAGAAAGCGAAATAGCTCTGAAGGCCTTCCTTATGAGATCCTCTCTAACCTCTGTATCGAATATCTCTGGAAGATCGATCTCTCCCTTAGTTTCACCAGAAATTGAATAAATTGGTACCTTCGTATTCAATCACCCTGTTTTGATTCCAATGATACATACTCAAGTTTGACTTCCTCTATGTCTGGCACCTTCTGCCTTGCTGGGTCTCTCATCTTTATTAGTCTCTTTGCAGGTCCTGGTATTGAACCGAACAGAAGAACGTAGTCATTCTTCACCATGCCGTAATGGAGGAAACCGCCACGGACATTTATAGCATCTACGTCATCCTTGCTCCCATATTTGATGACTCTTACGTTGCTTATGGTTCTCTGCTGGAATCCCATCTGACCTGCCTGAGGGACCGTGTTTCTTACCCAGTCAGGATGCCATGGACCAAGTGTACCTATCATCCTCCTGTGCTTTCTGTTCTTTCTTGGAAGCAGTTTTACTCCAAATCTCTTAACGTGGCCTGTAAATCCCTTGCCTTTCGTCACTGAAACCACGTCAACAAACTTTCCAGCCTTGGAGAAATCGCTGAAAATTATCTGTTTACCCAGATGATTCCTAGCGTAGTCCAGGCGATCCTTAAGTGAATTGCCACCGCCGATCCTCAATTCGAATATCTCCGGCTTCTTTGATGGTATGCCAGCTACATCCTTGTTCCTTGTAGCAACTATTATCCTAACATCAGCATATGATTCAGGCGGTTCTCTTTCAACATTTTTCTTGACTTCAGGAATTTTCCTGAATATCTCCTTATCCAGATCCTTGGCCCATGTTTCATAGGTAACGACCAGATTCCCCTCCGGATCTTCGTCATAAAGACGATAACCGATAACATCGAGAGGCGGAACTTCCACAACCGTTACAGGCACAAGGATCGGCTGTCCGGCTGTGACGCTCTTCTTCCTGTAATCTATCATCTCCACATGCGTCATTCCAACCTTGAATCCAGCGAACCCCTGTACCTTTACCTCTCCCTTTATCTCAGGCCAGCTACGGATCTTTGGATCTAAACTCTTCGCTCTTACTCTGGGGTAATATGCCATTGACCCCCTTCTCGAATGATGAGGCGTCGCCATCTAATTCACCACCTTATACCGTTACACGTTGTATGCCGATCTAAAATAATAGATCGACCACTCTGGGACTCTCTCAGGAGTTGCCCAAACGTGTATGGCTTTATGGCGCTTTCAAAGCACCGTAAAGACAGCTCTATCGAGCACTTACAGCCCTAATGCAAACATGGTTATTAATATTTCTTGAAGATGTTTAGTTATTACATTTGAAACAAGGTGAAAATCAAGGTACCCCTGACATTCCTCTCTACGGTACTGGTATAGAAACAAAAGATAAAGAAAAAATCTCTTAAAAATATGGCTCTACATCTAGGCTTATTTGGTTTCATCATCAACGCAGTTAAGATCTATTCTTTAACGGGGATTGATCTAGAGATTTCTTACTGCAGATTCTATATCCGGATATTTGAATTGGAATCCTGAGTCCAGAAGCTTCTTCGGGATCACCTTTTGCCCACTCATCAATTCCCTGTACATCTCGGATCCAAGGATAATGCGGCCTATCAGATCCGGAATGCGCATGGTCTTATAGCCTTTCTCTTTTGATATGACGCCTGCTAGTTCGCTGAACGAAACTGGCGAAGGCGAAGCCATATTTACCGGTCCACTTATGGTCTCATTCTCTATAAGGAAGCTGACTGCGCTGACATAATCTTCAAGATGAATCCATGAAACTGGCTGGACCCCTGAACCAAAATAGTATACTCTTCTGGAACGTGTATTCATTATTCTGGATAAAAATCCTCCACGACTGCTCAGTACGTTAGAAGTCCTCAGCAGTACCGTTCTGGTTAGTTTTGAGGCTTTAAGCGCCTCATCCTCCCATGCATTCGCAAGCTCAGCCAGGAATCCTGTTCCCGGCGGTGAGCTTTCATCGAATGTGCTGTTATCATCATATCCATAGTAGCCTATAGCCGATCCAGAGAGGAAAACATCAGGCTTCTCTTCAAGGGATGCTATGAATTTAACCATGGACCTTGTACTTTCTATTCTGCTCCTTATTATTTCTTCCTTGATCTTGTGATTCCAACGTTTTGAACCTATGTTGAACCCAGAGAGATTTATCACCACATCGCATCTTCTTATCCTTTCGAGTTCGTTCCAGTTCACAAAGCTTATGTTCCCCTCTGTTTTGGATCCTCCACGCGTTATTATGAAATAATTATTCCCAGGGATCTCTGTTATCGCCTTTCCTATGAGCCCAGTGCCACCTGATACCACTATGTCCATTAGGGAATCAAGTCTTTTCACTATTAAATACTTTCTTAGCTATGAAAATATTTCTCTTTTTAAGCGTTGAATAGGACTGCGCCGCTTTGCAAAAGCATAGGGATGTATGCTGTAATACTTCTAAATAGAACTGTCAATATGGGCAGAACCCAGATCTAACAATGAAAACTTCAGGGAAAGAATTAATAACAGCCATGTCCTGAATTGTGAGACGAAGAGGCCACGATGAGTACAACAGAGAGGACAAGAAAAGACGCGTTGAAGGAAAAAGTTGTAGTAAGTGCGAGATCCTTGATACTGAAGGTCAATCCTACTGGCGATCAGGAACTTGGGAAATATGCCTATTACGGATTTATCTTTTCCCTGCTGATACTGTTTGCATCGGTTGTGGCTCTAACCAACGCATACATACATTATGTCAACATCTCGTCTTATTACTCCTATGAGAGAAGGATACTGTCCCCCTTCTCTTTAACGGGATATGAAGGTATGTTCTTTGTTGTGGCCTTTGCCCCTCTTCCAGATTATCTCATAATACCATTCTACGGATACCTGTCGTCCATAGGCGAGTTCAACATATTTGCGGCATTCTTTGTCTCAGTTCTCGCAATGCTCTTTGAGATGGGTATAGAATATGCTGGTGGAAGACTTGCTGGCAGGGCAATACTGCTCAAGGCACTCTCTTATTTCAAGATAACCGAAAAGGATCTTGAGGCCGCAGATAAATGGATACAAGATCATGGCCCTTTTTCAATATTCGTTGCCACCTTCATACCCTATTTCAAAAATGTGACTTCGCTGGCAGCTGGAACGCTGAAGATGAATGCACCCTGGTTCTTTCTTTCAAACTTTGCCGGTTTCGCCATAAGGTTTGGCCTTCTTATATACATAGGATATTCAGGGATATATGTGCTGACCCCGTCCTTTGATTACGAACATAGATTGGCCATAGCGATATTGGGTGTAATTTCACTGCTCTATCTCATAGCGTACCTGATCAACAAGGCAAACAGGATAATAGCCAGCAGAACAAAAAGGATGAAAGGGTGATCATGCAGTCTTTGGAGAAATGTTATAACTCCTGATTTAATATAGACAAGAATGAATGGGATATACTTATTTGTAATACTCCTCTTCTCATGGATAGCTGCGGTTTATTTTCTTTCACCATATATCAGAAAATCAAAGCATTTTTCTCTCTTTGGTCCTGCAATAATGCTGAAATTTGTAAAAAACAGAGGAGTTATAGAGAGTATATCCAAGAAATTTCCAGCAAAAATGTTCTCAAGGGTTTCAGTTATAATTGTGATTTTGGCTGGAATAGTTGCGCTCATAAGCCTGGCGTATAGCGCATATCTTGCCTCGTTCATCAGACCGAGCCAGGCCCCACCCGTAACCGAATTTCTTGGTATACCTGGCATAAACCCTGTTATACCCATAGGATATGGTATTGTAGCGCTGGTTATCTCTGTGGTCATCCATGAGCTGATGCATGGAGTCACGGCCAAGAGACATGGGCTCAAGGTTGACTCCGTTGGAGTACTATTCTTCATAGTCCCGGTTGGTGCGTTTGTGGAACCGGATGAATCAGAGATGATGCAGGCCGATCCGGTTGTGAGAAGGAGAATATTCGCGGCCGGTCCGGGCATAAATATAATAATTGGTGTCCTGCTGGCCATCATAATCTCCACCATAATGTTCTCCTCTGCTGTACCGATGCATCAGGGTGTCTACGTGCAGAGCTCAGATACGACTGTCAATCCATCGATAATCCCTGGCAATGAGATAATAGCCATAGGCAATTATACAGGAAATAATGTTACCAACGCTCTCATAAACTCCAATCTTCCTCCGGGCACGAACGTCTCAGTCAGTCTGTTCAATGGAAAAACAGTGGAACATGTCCAGGCCATGGCCGGTATAGTGATAATTTCAACTCTGCCCGGTTATCCAGCAGCAAATGTGAGCGTACCATCAAACTCTATACTTCTCTCAATAAACAATACAGAGATAAGGAATGAAACCGTTCTTGCCGATGTTCTGGACGCCATACCACCGGGAAATACTATCTCGATGAAGGTTTTGGTGATGCCCTCCCACACTGTAAAAACCTATAATATGACCACAACATCGGCATACAGATATTACGCACAGTACGATCCAAGTGCCAATAATCCCGCATATAAGGGATACAGCTTCATCGGGATCTCGATCTCCTATATGGGCATAACGGGCTACCAAATGGGTGAGATAAGAGATCTGATCTTCATGCGCGGCTTCTATTCGAATCCAGTTGAGGGCTTCATAGAAGCCATAGGTCTACCGTTCTACGGATTCAATCCTGTGCCCTCAGCAATGGCGGATCTGTTTTCTGTTCCTTTCAGTCCGCTTATCTTCTGGGGAATGGTAAATACATTCTACTGGTTTTTCTGGATAAACATACTTCTCGGCATAACCAACGCACTTCCCTTTGCCTTCTTCGATGGTGGGCAGTTTTTCAAAGACACTCTGATAATTTTAGGTAGAAGATTCAAAGCCCTGTCCAGTGAAAAGGTAGTGAATCAGGTGATGTATTTGATGAGCTTCCTTGTCCTGTTCCTCATAATGTGGGAGCTCATAATACCGAGGATAATATAATAGCCCTGGGCAGATTCGAACTGCCGTCGATGGGTCCAGAGCCCATAATGCTTGGCCACTACACCACAGGGCTTCCGAGGTGAATCCCATTTTTCTTTAATAATCTTTTCATATCAATCTATGGATCCTGTGATCTGCACTGTTGACCTTTAGATGCAGACACCTGAAATAATTCTATACACCTGATGAAATCTCTTTGGCTTCGATCATAAATAGAGTGAGCTACTCCTCAGCTGAAGCATCGGAGCTTCCTTTCATCAAAGATGTCTCTACCTTTCCGGACATACGTAAAAGCCATATATCGCTATAACCACAGGCGTGTATTCGGTTCGCAACGATCCTACCTAGATATAATTCTATGGGGGAAAAGTCCGTGTATCTCCTGTCCGAAGAAAGAGTTTTACTGTTTCCCTCAAACTCCTAACTTTTTTATAAATCAAAAATATTCAAAGATTTTCCTTAAACGCTGCTGAAATCTATCTTTGCCTTTGATGGATCCTTTGCGATCATAGCTACCCTGCTTTCAACCCTGTCTGCAACAAAGGTGTATCCCATTCTGTCCGCAAGATCGTGTGAGAATTCAAGGATCTCTGTATGTGACGGCATATTGGATGCCATAAGTTTTGTCATCGACGAACCAACATGTACGTAGCCCTTTGCCTCTATGAAATCCGGATCGGCCTTTTTATCAAGCATTTCATATTCATCCAGGTACGGCATATTGACACCATGTACGAGGGTATGCCTGATGACGATCCTTGTGTCAAGGCTTGGCAGAAGTTCAAGCGTTCTCATCAGATTCTCCCACCCATTTCCTATCGATGGATTCAGAAGTTCATTGAATATCTTCTTATTGGGAGCTGCAACAGTCACATAAAGCTGCGTCGGAAGAGGATCCAGCCTCTCAAGTACGGATGGCAGCGTTCCATTGGTGACCAGGAAAGTACTGATGCCACGCTTTTTGGCTGCAGCTATCAGTTCGCCCAATCTCGAGTAGAGAGTTGGCTCGCCAGTCAGCGATATTGCCATATGCTTTGGATGAGTTGCTTCCTCCCATATCTCCTTTGAAACCTTTGGATTGCCCTTGAATCCAGAGATCAGCTTCAGATGCTGCTTGATGCTCTCCTCCAGTATGTATTCTGGATCGTCTTCATTGGATATGTGCATTGAGTCGAAGCCCTGAAAACGCCAGCAAAATGCACAATTTTCGGTGCAGGCGTTCAAAGCCGGTGTCATCTGTATACACTGATGTGATTTTATTCCATAGAATGTATTCTTATAACAACCGGGACCGCCGAGGAGCTCATCTTTTGTCCAGTGGCAAACTTTCACGGCAGAATGATTGCCCACGAGCCCGTAATGTTCCTTACGATAGATATCCGCATAAAGGTTCTGCACAGAATACGCATGAAAAACAGATATTTAACACGTTCGTAATAAATAATTTTTAAAAATATCTTAAAGATTTTCAGTCTTCGGATGACTCACTGCTGCCGCTTCCGCTCTTTGACGGATTGCTTGACGAACCGCTTGACTTGGTCGCTATAACATCATCTATGCGCAGTATCATTATGGCGGCCTCTGTGGCAGACTCTATGGCCTGCTTTCCGACCCTTATCGGCTCTATTACGCCGTTCTTCACCATGTCCTCTATCTCTCCGGTGAAGACGTTGATACCGTAGGTCTTGTTACCCTTGGCGTGCTCCGCTCTGAGCTTCAGCAGTATGTCTATTGGGTCAAGTCCAGCGTTCTCAGCCAGAGCCCTAGGTATCTCCTCGATGGCATCTGCAAATTTCTCTATGGCAAGCTGCTGCCTTCCGCCTATCTTCTGCGCATATGATCTAAGCCTGAAAGCTATCTCTGCGGCCGTTGCACCTCCGCCTGCGGTGTAAGCTCCATCCTCGAGGGCGCTCGCCACAACGTGCAGAGAGTCGGTAATGGATCTCTCCATCTCATCAACGACATGTTCAGTCTCTCCCCTTACCAGTATGCTCACAGCCTTTGGATTCTTGCAGCCTGTGACGAAGGTCATGTAGTCCTCGCCAACCTTGACCTGCTCCACCTTCTCTGCTGAACCGAGATCGGATGATGATATCTCATCTATGGTTGAAACTATGGATGCACCCGTTGCCTTGGCGAGCTTGTCCATATCGCTCTTCTTTACCCTGCGTACAGCGTATATGCCGGCTCTTGAGAGATAGTGCTGTGCCATGTCATCTATTCCCTTCTGGGTAATCACAACGTTTGCGCCAACTGATTTGATCTTATCGACCATCTCCCTGAGCATGTTCTCTTCCTGAGCCAGGAACTTCTGAATCATTGATGGGTCCTCTATTCTGAGGTTTGTGTCGAACTCCGGCTTCTTTATCTCGAGAGGTGCGTCGAGCAGTGCTATCTTGGCATCCTTCACAACATCAGGCATTCCTGGGTGGACCTTCTCCTTGTCGACTATTATACCGTTTATGAGCTGTGTGTCATCTATTGCGCCACCCTGTTTCTTGACTACCTGTATGTTGTCGAAGTCCACATAGTATTTTCCGTCCCTTAGCTCAGCTACGGATTTGACTGCCTCGTACGATATCTCAGCCAGCTTGTCCTTGGCCACTGATGCGCTCTTGCTGTTCAGTGAGGTCTGTGCCATCTTGATGAGGAGCGCCTTTTCATCCTTATCGATCTTTGTCGATACCTCATCGATCACCCTCTTTGCCTCTTCAGAGGCCATCCTGTATCCTTCTGATATAACTGTCGGGTGAACGTTCTGATTTATCAGACCCTGAGCCTGCTGGAGCAGGCCGCCCGCTATGATCACGGCGGTGGTTGTACCATCACCAACGAATGAATCCTGCGTCTTTGATACCTCAACCATCATCTTGGCGGCTGGGTGCTCGACGTCCATCTCCTTTAGTATCGTTACACCATCGTTGGTGATGACGATATCACCGAGCGAGTCTACGAGCATCTTGTCCATACCCCTCGGGCCAAGACTAGATCTGACAGAATTTGAAATTGCAATTGCAGCTTCGATATTCTCCTTCATTGCGTCTTTTCCGCTTTCTCTCTTAGTACCTTCCTTAAGAATGAATATAGGTTGTCCAGCTATCATGGCTATCCAATGGAGTAAAAATAAACTTCTATATAAGCATTTCTAATTGGTTCGATCATCGGATCTGCTAGATCGTATCACCGAGTTTTGAAACGCCTCCTTCAGATCTCTAGCTGCAGACCTGGGATCTGGAGATGAAAAAATGGCTGACACCACTGCGATTCCATCAATATCATATCCAGAGAATGCAGAGACGTTCGATCTGCTGATACCGCCTATTACGAACACGGGTATGTCAACGTATCTGTGAATATCCTTCAGGACGCCAATATCGTAAATACCTGCATCCTTCTTTGTTCCTGTGTGAAAGAATGGTCCGAACGCCACATAATCGGCTCCGTTCTGCTCAGCGTATATGGCCATCTCTCTGTCACCATATGTTGAATAACCTATGAAACCGCTGAAAAGCCTTCTGGCCTCCGGCAACGGCATGTCATCCTTACCTATGTGAACGCCATCAGAATCTATCTCGATTGCAAGACTAACGTCATCATCTATGAAGAATGGTATATCATACCTTGAACATATATCCTTGACCTTTCTGGCAACATTCCTCCTTAGCTCCATTGGATTAGTTTTATCCCTGTATTGAACTATATCTACACCACCAATTATGGCTTCCTCTATTATCCTGTAGAATTCCTCACCGAAATAATCCTGAGTGACGAGGTATAGACCGCTCAGTTTCTTGCTTTTATCCCTCATTTCCAGCCCTTCTTCATACCGTATTCAACAGCAGCCCAGAACGGGTCCTTCTCCGGCGGACCGATCAGCTTCTTCTCCTTGCCTGTGAGTATCCTCTCCTTTTTATCATCAGTCATCTCACCGATGATGCTTGCTTCGATCCCCTCACCCTTCAATGCAGAGATCAGATCCTGTGCAAAATTTTCCCTTACGGTCATGAGGAGCGCGCCCTCACTGATCGCCTTCAGGGGATCTATTCCGAAGATTGAACATAAGTCATCTATATAATCGTCTACATGTATGCTTTCCTCATATACTCTGATGCCATTACCAGATGAATCTGCAATCTCGAAAAGTGCACCGAGAAGGCCTCCTTCAGTCACGTCGTGCATTGCCGTTACCCTACTTCTGAGACCGACATTTCTGGCAACCTTACTTTCGTAGACCGTCGTTAATTTCCTGAACAGACCGAAGCCATATGAGTAAGAATCCTCCCCAAGTCTGGATTTTATGGTTTCCGGGAACAACCTTGTTAGCAGAGCTGCAGCCTCAATCCCCGGCGACTTGGTCAGCACTATTCTGTCTCCCGGCTCCGCCATTGAGCTTGTCACGTACTCATCTTCGCCTATGAATCCCATGGCTGTTATACCGCCTATCATGGGAAACGATGTTCCAGCATACCTTGCGGTATGGCCCGTTATGATAGATGTGCCGAATTTTGATGCTTCACTGGTGAATGCTGACCACATTCTTTCGATTTCATCGTCGGTCATGGAAAGCGGTAAATTAAGATCCACGGTCATGTAATCAGGATTTGCCCCAGACGTCAGTAGGTCCGATGCCAGGATATGGTATGCAAACCAGGCGGAATCCTCATAACCGAATATGGGATCGAAATAGAATGGATCCGTCGTAATCGAGAGAACCCTGCCATCGCCGATCCTTATTATGCCCACATCTACGCCGTTCGCTGGCGGAACAACGTCTACATCATGCCTTGCACCAGTTCTGGACAGTATCCTTGATGTGAAGAATTCCCTATCGAGCTTTCCTGGTGGTTCCATGTCTGTACATTGCAGACCATGATAAAACGGTTGTCTGAATTATTAGCAATATGCTAATAATTTTAGTATTCAGTAAATACTAAATAATATTAAAAGATAACTGGCACAATGAATGGCATTGATGGAACCGCAAACGATACAGCAATTAGATTGCACGGAGATGTTGGCACATGGGGTGCTATAGCTGAGGAAATATCTGCGATGGCACCGGCCTGTGATACTGTGGCCTTCATGACGTCCGCCGCCATGTTCGCATTTGTATTGACCCCTCTGGCCTTTCTCATAGCAACGCTTACGATGTATCTCGAGGTAAACACGCTCTACCACCTTTCCAAGCATCATGCCAGTGCAGGAGGTTATTACGGCTACATTTCAACGGCACTTGGTTCCAAGAGTGCCATTCTCTCAGGCTTTCTTTACGTCCTCTATCAGGGTGTAAGCACTGCGGCGATTCCGGTGTACGTAGCTGGTATTCTGCTTCCAGGCGTGGTTCAATACTTCTTCCATATAGTGCTACCAGTATGGATATGGCTTCCATTTGTGGCTATATTCATAGTTGCACCCATAATACTGGCCATAGCAGGGATAAGACCGCAGATGAAATACGTCAGATATGCAGCTGCCTATGAGGTTGCATTCCTTGCGATACTTGGTATCATAATAATAATGCACGCTCCGGACAATACGCTCAAGGTGTTCGATCCATTTGCCTGGTCATCATATAATGCTGAGTTCAGACCGTATGGCGGTCCATTCGCCGGGCTTGGACTTGGGATGATCTTCGGTCTCACCAGCTTCATAGGCTATGGTGGATCTGCACCACTGGGAGAAGAGGTGAGGGTAAAGAGCTCAATAACCAGATCGCTTGTGTTGGGGCTGCTGATAGTGGGAGCTGTGCTCACTGAGGTTGCATATGCGCTCACAGTCGGATGGGGCGTAAACAACATGGCCTCCTTTGCTAATGCTGAGATCCCTGGTGTCATCGTCGCAACACTGTATGCAGGTATAATTGGCGGACTGCTCCTATCTCTTACCGCCTTCAACTCCGCGTTTTCCGATGCGGTGGCCATGCAGGCTAACGCGGGTAGAGTGTACTTCTCCATGGCACGCGACCGGGTAATACCTCAGGCATTTGCAAAGATAAGCAAAAGATTCGGAACGCCATACGTCTCGCTGATCTTCATTGCGTTCATTTCTGTCGTTATGAGCCTGCTAGCACCGTTTCTTGTGGAAATTGCAATGGGATTCGGGCCGTTTTACCTGATAAGCGGCAGGAATTTGCAGAATATTGATAACATACTTGAAGACTCCTTCGATCTGCTCTCTACGATGGCTCTTGTTGGTCTGATATCCGTTCACCTGATGCTGAACACGAGCGTGATGACGCTCTTCAGAAGGCTAAAGGAGACCCATTTCGGCTTCCACAAGATAACGCATCCAATTGAACACTATATACTACCGGCTATTGCCACTGCGGTTTTCATATTCGTACTGTATGAATCTGTTGTGCCACCGGTATTTCCAATAACTCAGGCGGTTGCGGCCGTGGCCGTATACATAATATTCATGGTGTTCTACATAATGTGGCTTTCCAGAAAGCATCCCGATGTGGTAGAAAATGCGGGAAGACGCATCAACCTGATAAGAGAAGAGGAACTCGATGCAAAATGAAAATATCATATTGGATGCAAGACATCTTAATTTTTCCTATCCTGATTTTTCATTGAGAGATATAAATATCAGCGTCCATGAAGGGCGTATATATGGAATTCTGGGTATAACTGGATGTGGTAAGACAACGCTGCTTAAGGTCTTGAACGCAGGCCTTAAGCATGGGAACGGAGAATTGACATGGAATGGCGGATACTACATCGATGTTCTGAACAGAAGAATGCCAAATTTCGTCTATGTACCGCAGTCAGCAGCCGATTCTCTTGATACCATAAGCAACGTGATTGATCAGATCGGGAAGGTATTGAAGCAGAGGAATATAGTAATGGATCAAGATCTTCTGGATCAGTATCTTAACATGATGGGAAAGGACGTCACCATGTTAAAAAAGAAACCACAATTTCTCAGTCAGGGGGAGAGACACCTTTCCGTCCTTCTGATGGCGATCATGATGCGCCCCAGCCTTATAATGATGGATGAGCCCACCACCTCTCTCGACAGCGTTGAGGCGCTTGAATTTCTGAATATTGTTAAGAGAATGGCGCATGACTACCACATATCATTTATCATATCCGGAACTTCGCCCGAGGTGATAACCTATGTTTCCGATTTCATATACGTCATGATGTGCGGTATGATCTTGGAATATTCTTCGGCAGATGATCTTGCCCGTGATCCGCTTCATCCCTATACCCAGATGATTCTCAGGAGAAGGCCTTCGTTGAACACCAAAAATCTCACCTCATTCCGATTCATCTCTGAATGCGGTGATGGTGGATGCCCATTCTTGAACTATTGCCCGCATGTCCGTGACGAGTGTAGATCACCGGTAAATATGTTTCAATATCAGTCAAGGTCCGTGAGGTGCGTCATTTGGAAGAGATAGCCATTTCGGCAGAAGGCATAAACAAAACATATCTTGATAGAGCTTCGATGATGAGGTGGAAGAGAAGGGATATAATAAAGAATTTTTCCTATGATTTCATATCCGGAGTAATATATGGAATAATAGGCGCATCCGGATCTGGAAAGACGACCCTTGCGAATATTCTTGCTGGTTTTGATAAACCTGATTCTGGATCTCTGCTTTATTTCGGAAAACCCGCAGGCCATTCAAACAAAAGTATAAGAAATATCTTTCAGGATACCTTCAAATTTCTTAACCCTCTGAATTCCGTGGATTGGTATATAGAAAGCGTATCGAAGATAGTATCAGATCGGCATATAATGGAAAATTTACTTTACACCGTCGGGCTTGATCCTGAAAGATTCGGAAACATGGAGGTAGAAAAGCTGTCTGGAGGACAGCGTCAGAGACTGGCATTTGCAATGGTAGTGGCGCAACGCCCTGATGTTCTGATACTTGATGAGCCATTCTCCATGATAGACCCACCCAACAGCATGGTGCTCTTCTCCGTCATGAAAAAATATCTGAAAGGAAGCACTGTAATCTACATAGATCACAATCTAGACAGAGTAGCATATCTCTGCGATCATGTCATCGCCTTTGATCATGGGAATATCATAGAAGACGGTGATACTTATTCCATATTCAGGAAGCCGAAAACAGAGTACGTAAGGAAGCTGATGGATGCGAGCAGATCGATATCCTCGCGCTTAAATATATGACATGTTGCCACGTATCATTATCTAATCTCGCGATATGAATAAATAAGAATGGATAAAAATTATTGAATGCTCGAATAAGTCATCGTTCATATCGCTTAGGTAGAAATATCCAATGCCTCAACTGAAAGATGTTTCATTTTGACCCGTACTGCCACCAGTGACACAGTGAACCGTATCCCTGTCCTGTTTCAAATGAATTTCTTATGGCCCCTTCAACATATTCCTTTGCCATACGAACCGCCTCTATTTCACTGTAGCCCCTGATCATGTATGAAACTATGGCTGAAGAAAGAGTATCTCCAGTTCCATGCGTGTTCTTTGTTCTAATCCTTGAACCCGGGAATTCATGGAAAGAGCTTCCATCATACAGCACATCCAGAGGCGCTGATTGAAGATGCCCTCCCTTCACTAAGACATGAGATCCTGTTTCATTGTAGATCTTATCTGCTGCAGAATACATATCGTTTGAATCTCTTATGCTGATGCCAGAGAGAATCTCAGCCTCGGGTATGTTTGGTGTGACCATGGTTGATATTGGAAGAAGCTTCTTTATGAGCGTCTCTATTGCATCCTCCCTCAGAAGCCTGGCATTACTCTTGGAAACCATCACAGGATCAACGACTATAACCGGTACGCCGAATTCAGAAAATTCCTTCGCCACTACCTCTATAATTTCGGATGAGAAGAGCATGCCTGTTTTGGATCCATCTACCCTTATGTCCTTGGCAACGGTCTCAAACTGCAGCTTCACAAAATCTGGTGGCACAGGCATTATTCCGGATACCTCATATGAGTTCTGTGCCGTGAGTGCAACTATAACGGACATTCCAAATACGGAGAGCGAGTTGAATGTTTTGAGATCCGCCTGAATCCCAGCGCCACCACCGCTATCTGAACCCGCAACGGTGAGTGCATGTGGTATCATATTTAGTTAAATACAGCATAACCTAAAAATGCATGTTTTTCATGTTCATGATTACATAATGGCGAAGCCCTATCTGAGCTGTCCCATTACGTGGGAGACGGCCTCCGGGCTCATGTTAGTAACCAATAGCGGAATATTTTCAATATCTGCAAGTTTTATGGCAAGATCATCCACGTTATCTGGCTGTATGTAAACTACGGCTGCCGGCTTCAGTGGATGCACTCTAATGGCTATCATTGGGCTCCTTCCGAATTTTACGTCCGTGAAAAATATGGCTCTCTCCGATGACCAACCGTATAGTCTGCTGTATTCATAATAAGAAAAGGCAAGTATCGCCTTTACGCCATCCACTATCGTGTATCCGCGTATATCGCGGTCTATCGATACATGCGATACATTTGTTCCATTTATGGTCCTTATCGCCTTCTCCAGTGGAACGTCCCTATCATAATCCTTTATATCGATAAGTGCCTCTGAAGGCACCCCACTCTTGTATTTCTTTATGATGTAGCCGCCTCTCCGTTCATCTATCGTTATCAGAGCGTCGACTATCTTCCTCACAGAGGCGATGCTCGGGAACTTTCTTCTTCCGGTTTCATAATCACTTATGACCGATGGAGACTGGTGAAGAAAATTGGAAAGCTCATGCTGGGATATCTTAAACTCTTCCCGCCATTTCCTGATCGTCTCAGCTGGAGAATCAGAAAGCGTTATTTCTCCTGCTATCTTCTCTCTTAGTTCAATATCCATGATCATGCTAACATCAGGTTGTATATAGAATTGCCGAATGTTGATTCGACATGAAACGTATAGACTGGCAGTTCAATTATTACAATATTAATATGATTGTTCTAAATAATGCTGATAGATGATATTTATCTTGATGCTATATGCCTCATATATGCCATAGCAAAAATTAAGATTGATAATAAATTAGGGGCACAATGGAAATAGATATCAATTATTTCAGACAGCTCGATATAAGGGCCGTTAAGGTTGTTTCTGCTGAAAAGGTGGAAAAATCCAGAAGCCTGCTTCGTCTGATCGTCGATCTTGGGGGAGAGCAGAAGCAGATAATATCCAGCATAGCAGATTACTACAATCCATCAGATCTTGTGGGTAAGACGATAATAATACTGAACAATTTAAAACCAGCAAAGTTCATGGGCCTTGAAAGTCAGGGTATGCTTCTGGCAGTGGATAACGAAGAAGGAGTGAAACTGCTGACAGTTGATGGCGAGGTAAAACCCGGATCGAAGGTATCCTGATGTCGTGGGCAGATAAATATAGACCCAGGAATATAGATGATCTGATACTTAATTCTGAAATAAGAAAGCAGATAATAGACTGGATAGAGTCCTGGAAAGAGGGCATACCGAAGAAGAGATCGCTGATACTCTATGGATCTCAGGGTACCGGCAAGACAACAACAGCCTATGCCATAGCGGGTACACTGGGTGTTCCCGTGGTGGAGATGAACGCATCTGATCAGAGAAATAGAGACAGCATGAAGAGTACCGCACTCATGGCCTCTCTCTACGGCGATCTTTTCGTGGACTCAGAGAGGAGGCCATCAAAGGTGATTCTGATAGATGAAGCAGACAACATGTTCGAGAGAGGCGGCGATACCGGAGGCATATACGAACTTTCCAGAATAATAAAGAATTCAGCGAATCCGATCGTAATAACGATGAATGATATCTTTGAATTCAGAAAGAAGAACTATGCGTCTGATGTTGTATCGAATTCCCTTGTGATAGAGATGAAACAGTACGCCAGAAGACTCGATAGGAATTACAATGAATTCCGCAGAAACATAAAGGCAAGATTGCTGTTCATACTGAAGAATGAGGGATATACACTTCCAGATCAGGTTGTTGACAGAATAATAGATAGAAACATGCCTGACATACGTAGCATGATAAATGATCTCGAGGCTTCCGCTGTGTCCGGTACAAACATAAGTGATCAGAGTGCGAGGGATGTACCTGAGATAGTTTATTACATGGTAGATAAGGCCTTCAAGAGAAATTACGATGAAACACTTAGATCGATCTATGGATCTGATATCGATGATTCATATTATGTAAGCTGGATAGATGAAAATTTGCCGATGAAGACCGCGGATATGAAAGATCTTGCATCTGCCTATGATCTGATATCTTATGCTGATCACATACTGTGGGCAATGGAAAGAAAGAGACATTATGAGCTAATGGCATTTCCAATGGAAATAGCTGGTGGAGTGGCATACTACATAGAGAACATGAGGCATGAATACGTCAAATATCAAAGCCCGTCTTACATCAGCCAGATGTCGAGAACAAAGGAAAAGAGGCATAACATGACTTCTCTCGCACTTAAGCTTGGACTTCTGGTTCACATGAGCGCAGAGAGAACAATGGATTATCTCTGGTTCTATAGCCTGATCTATCAGAAGAATGATACGCTGAGAAATCTCATTAATGACAAACTGAATCTGAGCCAGGGTGAGGAGAGCATTCTTTCAGATCTCTCTTCCACTTCAAAGTAAGAATAAATATGAACAAATTCTAAATTTTTGATTGACCAATATTAATTTCGTATATGGAAGGATGACAATGATCGTCCATATCTTTTCAAAATCCAAGATGAAAATTTTCAAAGACGTATACTGATTGTTACTATGGACAAAGACATGATCATGGTGGCCAGAATATTTTTGCCAGTTCAACTATGATCGCAACGGCTATACCCATATACACAACCAGCTTCGGATCAAGTGCAGGACCCTTTATCTCTTCCTCCTCAAAGTATCTAATAAGTCCAGCACCGGACTGAAAACCCTCAGTTTTCCTATCTGACGCCATCAGCGATCCTCCTCAAGATCAGAAATGAATATTTAACTCTATCGAATTATACGGCTTTATTTCTTAGCCTTCTTGATCTGATACAGGATCATCTTGTCGTAATCCACCGTATATCTTATCTTTTTGGATTTCAATATTTTCTCTATTTCTTCTGTTTTTTCCCTTACTTCATCGCTCACGACACCACGATAAAGTATCATTTCCTTCCTGTCGAGTGGAAAAACCAGCTTATACTTTGCATCGTCCTTGATATAACCCAGAGGCTTTTTGTTCTTATGCATCTCCTCCAAATTCAACTGAAGCATAACCTGATCGAACTGCTGATCCTCGGGGTTTTTCTTATTTTCAACAACCATAGAATAAATATCGGGAAAAGCCTTTTCTAGTTTGCTCCATTCGAATTTATCGTCAAAGATTATATGCCCACTCCAGGTCTTCATCTGACTAAGATATACTGATCTTGTACAAGAATTTTCAGATCGAGAATGGCACGGACACGAACTTATCTTTTCAATTTTTACATTATCATTACACAGGACTTATAGCCTCTTTTATGATGAATACTCTTATCCGATCTAATCCATTGTTTTATATTTTCAAAGATTCATATTGGACATATCCATAAATTGCCATTGCGGATATTGTGAATAGACTTTCATTCGAACTAAATTCCAATCGTCTCTGCTGGCAGGCACTGGATTCATAATGCTGGAGGGTCTTCCTCTTGACATTGCGTATCCCCATTTGAAGCCTGCTAATGGTATGATCATCCTATATTCTTCAGTGTTTGATAGTGCCAGAGGACAAAGAAAGGTATATGCGTTCCATCTTATGATACGTGGATCATTCATGCTAGGTGCATCATAAAATTCTGGTTTATATCCATAATAACAGAATGGATTTGAGAATTCCTGGAATTGTTTTGCAATGTCAACTGAAAAATCGGTCTCACCACCGCCCACATCGTGCGATATTACTTGGAACCATCCAAACATGGCCTCATAGCCAGGGCCTTCAAATACAATATCTGAATGTATTACTGGAAATCCCTTGACCATATCATCGGTAAATCTCTTATCTATTGCAGAGAATCCTGAAGAGAGGACGCCATGATTCTTCTTAATCATAACTCTTAAACACACAGCATATCCATGATGTGTGAATTCGATCCTAATACCGTTCAATTTTCATGATGACATAATATTATATCTCCTTCTTGGTTTCATTACTTTACTGCTTTCTCCTCTCAACGAATTATTTATGGGGCCGTCCGGATTTGAACCGGAGTCTCAGGCTCCCAAAGCCCGTAGGATACCAAGCTACCCCACGGCCCCTTAACGTCTGAATAATAAATGTATTAATAAATTTGAGCCTGGGCATACTATGAATGTTTATATTATCTTTGAAAAATTACGAAAGTCTATATATTACATTTAATATACTAACACATGACCGGATTAGACATATTACTGATCATAATAATCATAATAGCATTGATAATACTCCTTTCCGGAATTCATGTCCTCAAGGAGTGGGAAAGAGCCATAGTTTTGACTCTGGGCAGGTATACAGGTATCAGGGGCCCGGGGATAATATTCATAACGCCCATAGTCAGTAAAGGAATGTATGTTTCAACCCGTATTCAGCCTGTTCAGTTTAAGACGGAGGCAACGTTTACCAGAGATAATGTGCCTGTAAATGTAGATGCAATAATGTACTATCAGGTGGTCGATCCGCAGAAGGCTGTGCTGAACATAGAGAACTATTCAGTGGGTACAAATTATGCTGCGCAGACCACTCTTAGGGAGGTCATAGGAAAGTCCATGTTCGATGAACTTCTGTCTGAGAGGGAAAAGATAGGTGAAACGGCCAGAGAGATCATAGATCAGAAGACTGAGGCCTGGGGCGTCAAGGTCGCATCGGTTGAGATCAGGGACGTGCTCGTCCCATCGCAGCTTCAGGAGGCCATGTCCAGACAGGCTTCTGCCGAGAGGGAACGCAGATCAAGAGTTACGCTTGCTCAGGCTGAGGTGGAGGCAGCGCAGAAGATGGTTGAGGCTTCTCGCCAATATGTGGAAAATCCGATAGGGCTTCAGTTGAGGTGGATGCAGATCATATACGAGGTTGGCCTCGAGGGTAAATCATCCATGATCATGGTGCCTTCGGAGGTTCCGGTTGCTGGTTCCACGTTTTCAATGTTCGGCATCAACGACGTGTTGAAAAGCCGGACTCATATAACAGCCGGACAAGATCAAGAATCTCAGAAACAGTGAGATTTGATGGTCTCTTATCTCCCATTCCAGGCGGATAAACATCAAAAATATTCGATAATTTTTTCCTCTTCTTTGAGAACATTTCTATAAGAACACCGTCCAGAAAGTCCATTGGATATGGCTCTTCGTATTTTTTCTTTTCCAGTACGAGTATGGCAGAATCCACTTCCGGCTGTGGATTGAAATTTCTCTTGCTTACATATCTCTTCAGTTCGATCCTGTATCTGACATAAGCGTTGACATAGAGTCTTGACATGTCGTCAGGCAATGCTATCTTTTCAGCGAATTCCTTCTGCACCATTATGACTGATCTTTTAAAGTTGAATTCATAGATCTTGAATATTATCGGTGAAGATATGCTGTATGGGATGTTGCCGATTATGTAGTCGTAGGATCCAGGGGCCATATCAAGAAAATCCATATTTATCAGATTCAGATTGTTTGCCTTTAGAGCCTGCAGTTCGCCGTATATATAACGATCCTTCTCCACGGCCGTGACGTTAAACCCACGTTCAACCAAAATCTTGGTCAGTACGCCATGACCTGGGCCTATCTCAAGAACCGTTCCGGGTTCTCCAAGCAGATCAACCTCATAGCTGGCGATACGCCTGCTCTGCAGGAAGACCTGCCCCATCCTTTTGCTGTACCTCATTTTGCAACAAAGAGCTTGTATTTTTCGAATCTATCCTTCAGCTCATCGATGATCCTGTTCACGATCATCTTCTGTGGATTGTGGATGCTCTTCACCCTTTCTGTGAGATCGGCAAATGAAGTAAAAGGTTTCTTTTTTCTTTCTTCGAGTATTGCCCACATCGTCTTATTACCCAGACCGGGTAAAAGCTCAAGACTATGAAGCCTGGCATTGATAGGCTCCGCCTTGTTGAAAAACTCTATGAACCTGCCCTCCTGCTTCGAGACTATATCCTCAAGCACATAGGGCAGTTCGCTCTGCGCGGCGCTCGTGAGGTCCTTATACATTATGCGCCTTCTGACAGAGAGTATCTTTTTCCTCATCTCAGGATTCTTGCCAATGTAAACCTTCTCGCCCACAGTTATGATCTCGTTTGGTTTTGGGATCAGCTCTAGAAGTTTGAATTCTGTCTCACCTATGGCGAGAACAACAGGGCTGGATCTGTATGACCTGTCATCAGGTCTACCCTGAGGTAAATAATCCAGAACATATGCATACTCTTCCAAAAGATCACTCCCTTCAGAACCTTAGCTTCTTAAGGTAGTCGGTAAGGGCATTTAAATTTTCGTCGGTTATCATCACGCCATAGGTCGACAGAATGGCGGTGAGTTCGCCGGGAGTTTCCGGCTTCAGGTCAAGAATCTTCACCAAAGCCTTCTCAGGAATATCCACTATCGATAGAATATCCTCTTTGACCTTCTTTACCTCCTTCGGATCTATTTTGGCAAATTTTTCCGCATAGCTCAAATTTTCCTTTTCGAGATCCGTAAGTCCTTCCCTACTCGATAAAAGGTCTATTACCTCAGGTATGCTGATGTATCTCTTCTCCATGATCATCCTTTAATCTTTTTGAGGTGAACCGGCGAAGCAATCACATATTTTGTAAGGCTGTCTACCTTCACCGCAACCTTGTAGCAATCACCCTGTTCTCCCTCAACGATACCGGTGTATCCCTGGAACCTGTGGTATGGCATACCAGAATGAACGGATGGCTCTATATCTATTGCTACGCGATCACCGGGTTCGAATTCCTGCATGAACCTACCGATCAGTGATCTTTTCCTTTCTTCTGCCGATCTTGTCAGCTTCCTTCGTGATCCGGATCTCGGACCATGCGACATCTTAACCATTAATCTTCACCTCTGCAGATCTTTATCACATCCAGCTCCTTCACATTCAGCGGCGCACCGTACATCTCGCTCAAAGACGGCTTTGTTCGCCCATCATCCCCGCTCACGAGTTCCTTGATATACGTTCCGGCATCAGCCGAAATGATTATCTCCGCTTCATTTCCAGATACTCCAACGAGATCGATGCTATCTATGCGTCTTGTCCTTATCAGATCAGATCTGCGCTGGGCAACTCTTAATGGTGTTCTCTGATAAATATTTTTTCCGTTGAGTTCGGCGCATGCCTTTCTGATCCTCTCTTCATCTATTAAACCGTCGGAAACGATGAGTGCATCATACACCTTTTTGTGATTTTCAAGTTTTATTCTTGAAACTGTATCCTTGTCGGAGAATGAAAGATCGAATATTTCTATACCCCTATGGTACTCATTCACTTCTCTGGCCACCTGATCCAGATCAAATTCCCTTCGTGCTGGATTCTCCAGTTCAAGCACAAATTCTCTCCCGTTTCCAAGCATCCTGACGTCCACATCCTCCCTTCCAGATCCATGGAGATAATAATTTGTGCCTCCGGAATGCCTGATCATGACGGAACCTATGATGCTCTCCACAGTATCGCCGTCTGGTCTGTGTATCCATCTGGTCTGTGGCATATCCCTCCTGAACTTCCTGTATTTTCCATATACGTAAATGCTTCTCAGCTTTATCTCCACAAAGAGATACTCTGCATTGACAAGGATAGAGAGATCAGGATCGTCCTGCCTGTATTCCGTGCCTGTCTTCATCGAGAAAAACTTGCCGAACTCCCTGTTGAATTCCTTCTTTATGCTTTCGCCAGACGAACCGAATTTCCTCTGCATCTCTTCTTCCATCATCATAGTATCTTCAGGGAATACCGATCCGACGAGAAAGGTGCTGAACTGTGCATCGCCCACCTTTTTCATCACAAGACTGTAAATATCATCAAATTTTTTAAAAATACCATGGCATAATTTGCATTTATCTTCGTCGCAGAAAGAAAAATCAGGATTTCCAAGTTCGCAGCCAATCGCAAACTGCAGATAACGGCCTCTTTCCACGTTTGTCAGGCCATGCCCATGGTAGGCGAAGATCCTACCAGCGCATCTGCTGCAGATATTATAGCTGGCCAGTTCCGCGAGATGGAACATGGTCTATCTTGCTTTTATCGTCTTTTCGATGCTGGGCCTCTCCTTAACGAAAACCCTGGATCCGCATTCACACTCGATCTCAGCCGATCCCATGGTTTTTTCCAGAGGCCTGCCGCATCTGACACATTTATACTCGGTCATCCCTCTACCACTTTTATCTCATAGGCCGGTGTATAGGATCCGCCGGCAAACTTATAACCGCAGTGCCTGCACTGCCATATACCGGATGCAACGCGTTTGACCCTCTTCTTCTTGCAGGATGGGCAGGTGTAAACTGCAATCTTCTGCTTGTATATCTCGCTCCATTCCTTTCTTATCGTCACACCGTATCTTGGCCCGAATCTTCCTGCGACGCCTACCTTGACCGTTCTCTTTGACATGATCATCACCTGAAGTATTTCTCCCTCAATTTTTTACCAACTTCGAGAGACATCTTGACAGCTTTTTTAACATCTTCGACAGTGAAAGCTCCTATTTCACCTTTTTGCATCGCCCTTATATGGTTGTCCTCGGTCGTGGTGACAGTTATCCTGCCACCGCATATCTGGTCCTCTTCCAAACTAGGATCGCAGACAAGCGTATCACCTATTTTTACCATCGTTACGGATATGGGGATATTCGACACAGGTAGCTTGAAGTCCTCGCCGCCCTCCTTAGATGCTGGAACCACTGCGTTGCGCAGAGCTGCCACCGCTGCGATCGTGCTCGCATCGATCAGGTTCCCGTCATAGTCCAGGACGTTTATGTCCAGAAAGACTATCCACACCTTCTTGCCCTCCTCTATCACCAGCTTATCTGGGCTTATCATCTTGCTTTCCCTTATTCCCCTGTCAACGACCCTGGAGACCTCTATGGCCAGGTCGTTTGGAGGGCCGGCTTCAAAGCTTGGGAAGGCTATGGGTAGAAGCTCAACGTTCGTGGTGAGCACACCCTGATCCGGTGTATCAGGGAATGGCTCTCCTGATTCTATCTTTACTCCCGCCACAACGCGTGTATTTCCCAGTGCCACATATGCAGATCCGTTGGCTCTGGGTATATAATTCTCTATGATCGTCAGTTCTCTGAACTCATCCGGCAACCTTCCATCGATCCTCTTGCCGCCCTTCATGGTGCTGAGTATGTAGTTCTTTCTTATCTCCGACAGGATTTCAGCTGATTCCTTAACCATAATCACTCACCTTCTCCTATATCCTGTATCTTATACTTGTTGAGCAGTGCCTCTCTCTGAAGCTGAGATATTCTCTTGGTTGCCTCGAATATCATATCCATGGCCTGGTACAGTTCATCCTCTGTGACATCCCCATCCATCTGCATAAGGACAATCTCCCCTGTCTTTGGCATTATGGCTATGGGTATATCAGCCTCTCCAAAGTTATCCTCCTCCTTTGAGAGATCCAGGACCATGTGACCGTCAACCTTTCCGGCTGTGCATCCAACAACCATATCCCGCATGGGTACTCCAGCATCGGCAAGAGCCACCGTTGCAGCTGTGAGGCCTGCTATCCTTGTACCGGCATCTGCCTGAAGCACTTCGATGTACACATCTATCTCAGCTCTTGGAAACTGCTCAATCATTATTGCAGAGCTGAGCGCCTCTGATATCACCTTCGATATCTCCATAGTTCTCCTATCTGGGCCGGGCCTCTTCCTCTCGTCAACGGAAAAAGCCGCCATGTTATACCTAGCCTTGACTATGGCGTGATCTATATCCTGCGAGTGCTTCGGATAGGCCTCTTTTGGACCGTATACACCAACCATTATCTTATTTCCTCCCCACTCTATGTAAGCAGATCCATCTGCCCTGTTTAGGATTCCAGCCTGTATCTTTATGGGACGCAGCTCGTTAAAGGATCTGCCGTCCAATCTCAGATTATCTTCATTGATCAGCTTTATCTTGTTGGCTTCCATTCTTTTCACCTTTCAGTTCCTTCAAAAAACTCTCTACACGTGCAGTGAGACCTTCAGTATGGGCCTCTCTTTCTATCATCTCTATTGCGGCTATGGCCATCGTCACGCCCTCTATGGGACCATCGATCCATATGAGCCCATTCTGCCCGATTATTATGCGCGTGGCTGTAAGCTCCTTTACCATGTTCACCATGCCGCCACCTTTTCCTATGACTCTGGGCACGCGCGAGGCATGTATTAGAACCATGTGCCCACCTTCAAGTTTCTTCAGACCAGGCTCCTTAAGGGTAAGCCAGCTTTCCTTGATCTCGTTGACACTCATTATTTTGGCATAGATGTAATCGCCTGAGTTCAGATATCTCTTCAGATCCCCCGAGGACATACGCCAAGGCGTGTCGTTCATGTGAAGCATGGCAAAGTAGGGCGAATTTATATCGACGGTCCATGTGGATGGCCCGACCTCTATAACCTTGCCTATTACCTTATCGCCCTTCCTGGGGATATACTGTCCCGAGAACGGCACGACGTCCACAAACTGTTCATTGACCTGAAGTGTTCCGAAATACTCGGAATAATACCTGTTGTCCTGCCCCCTGTATACTCCGTTTCTCATCTTCCCCTGAACATCGATCGGATCTCCGGGCAGCACTATTTTTTTAACGTCTCCCAATTAGTACACCTTCTCTTTAGTTTTGAAACTCTATTGTAATTTTCATAATATACTTTCGTTTATTGTTTTATGATCTTTATCTGTACCTTATCTCCTCCTCTCCGGGATAGGTTCTCTATTATATCACCCTGTATTCCAGCCGGAACCTCAAGTACGCCCATCCACGAGCCATCCTTGCCCCATTCCTCCTTGACTATGTAGCCTGATTTTGCAAGTTCTCCATACAGTTTGCCGTAGGCATCGCCTATAAGCCTGACAGCTATTTTTGCCTTTTCGAGCCTGATCGGAATGATGGGCATTATGGCCTTCAAAACACCCTGAACCTGTTCCTCGGCAGGTTTGAATGGATCTATCTTGACCTTTGCCTCATCCATCGCCTGCGATATTCTGTACGGTGTATGTGGTGTATTGGTCTGTGGATTTATGCCTTCACGCGCTATCAGGTTAACGATCTGTTTCCGACGCTCATCGTACATCTCTCTCCTCTGCTCAGTGGTCAGCTGTATCTGTCCCTTCTTGACTATCTCGATAGCCACCTGCGCTATGTCAGTGGTTTTGAACGCCTCTTTAAGGGATTCTTCGCTTGCCTTTTCACCCTTTCTGACATCCTTGTATACTTCAGGGAATGCAAGATCGTTCTCTATGTCAATATTGCCTTTTCTAATACGTTCTATCGCATCCGGATCGACAAGAATCTCAAAATGGTATCCATGCGACTCAAGACGGGCTACGATGGCGTCTTCAACCTTAACCATGCTTGGTGAATTCCTTTAAAAATAAAAATATATCACATCAGAGGAATTTTTTAACCTCCTCCTGATCATATATCCTGTATTTTGAGCCGACCGTTATGGATGCTATTTCCGGTGCCTTCAGCTCCTCTCCCTCTTCCAGGGATGATTTCAGCGCCTTTATTCCCAGCGTTACAGCCTCCTTTTCGCTGAGGTTTTCCTTGTATTCCCTCTCCAGATAGCTTACTACTGCATCCTTTCCTGCACCGATCGCGGTTGCCTTGTATTCATTGATGGTGCCAGCAGGATCACAGTCGAAAAGCCTCGGGCCTATCTGATCTATGCCGGCAAATATCAGTGATACGCCGTATGGCCTCACGCCGCCATACTGGGTATACTGTTGCATCTGATCTGCCACCCTCTTCACCAGATTCTCTATATTCACGAGGGATCCATATGTAACCTTCTCCTGCTGCGCGCTGATCCTCGCAAAATCAACCAGCACTCTGGCATCGGCCACAAGACCAGAGGTCACTGCGGCGACATAATCATCTATAAGCTGTATCTTCTCCAGGGAATTCTGCTCTATAAGTCTGCTTCTTATCTTCTTGTCTGATATCAGTATCACGCCGTTAGCGAATTTCATACCAAGTGCAGTGGAACCTTTCTTAACAGCCTCCCTTGCATACTCAACTTGAAACAGTCTGCCATCAGGTGAAAATACCGTAATTGCTCTATCGTAAGCCATTTGGCCCTGTTGCATATTATCTCCTCCAGCCACTATAATCAGACGAATAATAAAGATTTCTTTTATCATGAAATTCGAATAATTGAAATATACTACTCTATTATGAGTAATTACTCAAATATTTTTATATTCAGCGGAAATCACATGTTGATGTTTGACGAACTCGACTCTCGCAGAATCACACTCTTCCAAATAAAGAGCGTCATTGTAAGCGGAATAGGCATATTTTCTGATTCATACAATCTCTATGCCATCTCGCTTATATACTATCTTGTCTCAGCATCGCTAAGGCTCAACCCCATTCAGGCCTCCTTCATGACATCCGCATCGTTCATCGGTGCTGCATTAGGCGCCTTTCTGTTTGGCTTTATTGCAGATAGGATCGGCAGGAAGCCAATGTACGGCATTGATCTTGCGTTCATAGTCGCTGGTTCCTTTCTGCAGATTTTCACCACTAACTTCTACGAACTTGTCATATTTCGATCAATACTGGGTTTTGGAATAGGCGGAGACTATGTGCTTTCTCCCGTGATTATGGCCGAAAACGCTGATACAAGGGATCGCGGCAAGCTCATGATAATGACTTTCCCCATAATGGCGGCTTTCGGGGCCATGCTGGTGGCATTTGTTGATCAGATCTCATTAATGTACATGCCGCCGGATATGGTCTGGCACTTCGTCCTTGCCTTCGGCGGAGTTCCTGCGCTTCTCGTCATTTATCTAAGAAGAAAGATCCCAGAAACGCCAAGATTCGAAGCCAGAGTCAGAGGAAATGATGAGGAGATCGCGAGAATAGAAGCTGAAACAGGATCTTCAATAAAGGTTGATATAGACAGGAAGCCTTTTATGGCCAGGCTCCGCGCATCAATAATGCTCATAATCGTTTCTGCGGTGCTCTGGATACTATACGACATGTATTCTACTACCTTCGCCATATACGGACCTATAACGATTGCATACAATCTGGGCCTTACACCAATAACCTTCACATACTATGCTGAGATCTTTGCCGGTATACCGGGTGCAATAATATCTGCACTGCTCATAGACCGCGTTGGAAGGAGAAAACTTATCATAGTTGGTTATGCAGGCGTGTTCTTGTGGCTTCTCATGTATTCGCTCCTGCTCTCGAAGTCGTTCATATTTTCGGCTCTGGCATCTGACGTCACAACAACGGGCCTCATAGGAAAGGCTGCCATTCTAGGCTTCACCTTCTACATAATGAACTATCTGTTTTCAGCCACCGGTCCGGCATCCATAATAGGCGGTGCCATGGTGACTCCTGAGATAACACCAACAAAGGTCAGAACAACATCTCAGGGTATGACTGTTGGCCTAGACAGAACGGCAGACGCTATTGGTTTGACCGCTTTTCCAATACTTCTGACGAAATTCGGACTTTCTGCCATGGTCCTGGCGTATGCCATGATCGCCATACTCTCTATAATAATGATATTCATGATACCTGAAGCTGCCGGAAGAAGCCTTGAGGATGTATCAAGGGATCTTGATGCGTGATCCTCTGTATATCGGCATAAACATCAGGTCTCAGAAATACTTCACTAATATTCTAAACTCTTCTTTTCATATATTTGTAAAAACCCGGAGGGACTTGATTATTATTTTTGAATATAATCGGGGAAGGGTATCTAAGCTACCATCAGCGCTTGTTCAGAACGCAAGAGACACGACATGTGCGGCTTCGAACTCCATGCGGTTTTAAACGCCTCAAGGAACATCGAAGTGCCCGGTACATCTGGGTACTTCAGGCTGATGTCAGCCAGCCGATCGCTGCGGTTCGATGAAACTCCACTCAGGGGTGGAGGGGGGACTAGCAACAAGCTCCGAAGCTTTAGCGAGGAGTGGCTGACAATCGCTTATAAATATTATATAATGCATATAAATATTTCAATCAGAGGAGCTGTACATCGCATGGCTGAAGCTGTTGGGACTTACAGCTTCCAGCAAGCTCGTAACTCCTCTTTAAAAGCGCATATCCATATCGCATTGAAACAGCAATTGAACTTTATCTTCTTGATCGGAATAATTAAAATATAAAGCGCCGCGGGGGAGATTCGAACTCCCGATCCACAAGGGAACCAGCTCTCAAGGCTGGCGCCGTACCGCTGGGCCACCGCGGCAAATTATCTTCTTAACCTGCCGTTTGACCTTATGGAAGGCCTGCTCTTGCTGGAACCCTTCCTACCAGTCCTGAGGCCTCTCACCTTGTAACCAGCAGAGGTAAGACCCCTATAAACACGACCCTTATTCTGCGGTTCAGATATCCATGATATGTGCATGTCATTGTACACGTTGGGATGGGATCTGTCGACCAGTATGACCTCAAAGTATTTGTAAAGCCCATCCTCACCAACATAATAGGAATTCAGGACTTCCATATTCGGGTATTTGTCCGCTGCTCTCTCCTCCGCTATCAGCTTGAGGCTCTTCTTCCTCGTGAGCTTGTTGTAGGCTAATCGTCTTGGTCTCCTGCCGCCCATTATCTTTTCTCTGTTGCTTCCGCCACGCCTAACGCGTGATCTGACAACTATGAATCCATCCTTGCTCTTGTATCCAAGAGATCTGGCACGGTCAACACGCGTCGGATGATCCACTCTGACTATGGCCGGACCATGCCTCCACTCTATCATCCTCTTCTTCTCTAAATCGTAGATTTCAGATTTCTTTAAACTTTTCCACTCGTTGCGTACAGCCTGATATAGACCAATGGATGACATTGAATTCCCCTTGACTTTACCCCTAATCAATCCGGCATTATATAAGTTTGCCCATGTTTGTTGGCAACCTACCGAAACAATTACGAACCCAATCTTATGATATGTCCTATCTCAGCGTATCATCCTTGTTCCTGACTTGTCAAATGATGTTCGGACCACGAAATTCGATATTCTCATGAGCCTCTTCTGAAGACTGTTCAGATTTTCCGGCCTGCACATGACGAGGACAAAACCCTGAGAACCTCCGCCCATAAGCCTTGCCGCGTCTGCTCCACCAGAGAGCGCCATGCCTATGATCCTATCGATACGATCGTTTGTTATCCTGGAACCCAAAGATTTCTTTATCTCCCATCCCCGGTTTATCTGATGGGCAAACTCCTCCATATCATTGTTGACCACAGAATCCCTCAGCTTCCTTGCCACATCCTTCATCTCGAGAAGTTTCCTGTCCGTTTCCTCGTCACCCATCTCGGACGCTTTAACCTGCTCCATCAAAACCTCTGAGCTCTGTCTTGTTTTTCCAGTGTAAACCAGGAGTATTCTCCGCTCTAGTTCATTCGCGAAATCATCATAACGACCTAGATCTTCCTTCTTCATTCCGTCACGGTCAAATTCCATGTACTTGAAGCCGCCAAAAGCTATGGCATAGGGATCCTGCTTCCCAAGAAGAACATGGAAATGATCCCTCTCAAGTCTATACGATTCCTCAGCCAGCGTCTCCCTATCAACATTTCTTCCGATTACGGTATTAACAAGGTTCATGAGCGCTGAGACTGCTGCGCTGGAGGAACCAAGACCGGATCCGGGCGGAGCATCGCCGGACATTATCACACGACCTGTACGTATACCTGAATCGCTTAGGAAGTCCGCCATCATCTTTGTGACGCTCACCGGTCTATGCATGTTCACTATATAGCTTCTCACGAAATCCCTTGAAGATAATTCGAGCTGATATCCGTCCTCTATATAACGAACAGATACCCCTCTATCTATGGTCGCATTGACAACAGCACCACCGTATTTTGATAGAAATGGCTCAACATCGGTTCCACCACCGCCAAACGTTATGCGAAGAGGGCTGTATGAGATATACACCGCAGATGATTCAAATCCGGATTATTAAACTCTTGCCAGATAAGCTGACATTCCGCAAAAAAGAATAACCGGTAAAAGTTGCCTGTATTATGATGACATACAGGTCAATAGGATCGACTGCATATCCAACGATCGGTGTTGTTCTGCTGGGCGGAATAGCAAACCCCTTGACAAGAACGCCACTACACACATCCGCCGGGATCGCCTACAGCGATTCATGTGGATCCATAAGGTCTGAGACCAAAATATACCGAGACGAAAGCATGCACATATTCTTCAATGGAGTTGAATCAATGGATGAAAACAGATCGGTAAGGCGTGTGCTTGAAAGATATTCAGACGTCTTTGAAGGCGCATTTGGATCGAAGATCGTATCTTATTCATCCAACAATTTTGGGATCCTGAGCGGCAGCTCTGATGCCGGCGCAGCCTCAATCGGCGCTGCTATAATGGGTTTGAAGCCGGATCTCGACCCCCATGACGTTGAAAATGATCTCCGCATGGTGTCAGAAAGTGCTGGAAGAAGCCTTTTTGGGGGGCTCACCATAACCTGGAGCGATGGATATCATGCGTATACAGAAAAAGTACTTGGAAACGAAGCATTTTCTGGATATTCCATTGTGGCCTTTGCATTTGATTATCAGAGAAATCCCTCTGACATCATTCACCAGAATATAGTGAAGAGCGATCGCTACGATGCACGAAGAAAGCACGCAGACGAACATGCGCACATGATGAAGGAATATGCAAAAACTGGCGATATCAAGGGTATATTTGATCTGGCGCAGGAAGATACCGAGGAATACCATTCAATACTCCGCGAGGTTGGCGTCAACGTCATAAAAGAAAATATGCAGAAGCTGATAAACTATCTGAAAATTCTCAAAAAAGAGTATTGGAATTCGTATATAGTCACAGGGGGCAGCAATGTCTATGTTGCAGTGGAAAATGAAAATGTGGAAAAGTTGATGGCGCTGGAGAACACCTTTGGATCAAGGAAAAAGCTCCTTCGAGTGGCTGGCGGCGCATGGAGCAGAAGACCCGAGTGAAGCTGCATCATCCGAATATCATTTCAGATAGATCATTGGGGAAATCCAATACCCTGATGTATTTATCGCCAGAGATCTCCGCAGTCGTGTAAGCTGATCTGAACGGATATGGCACCTCCCTATCCGTGAAAAAGTACTGACCGCCAAGATCAGAAAATGTCCTGCATGAGTCGCTGTCTGTATACGGCATAACAATGTTCTCCGTCACTTCGAAGAAGTCATGAAGTCTCTTCTCTTGCACGTCCGGATCTATTACCACAAGAAGCGCACCGGCCATTATTGTATCGATCACATCATTGATCCTCTCGGACATGTTCAAAACAACTATGTCGAACATGTGTGAGAGATAGGTGTACTCTGCCGTATTTAACACATGGTGATCTATGGCATCGTAATCTATTACGAAAACCTGATCCGAACCGAGAATACTTCTGACTGCTTCCGCGTCTGATCTCCCGTGCCTTATACTGAGTGTGTGTATCTGCAACTGTTCATAATACATAATGTCGAATTTATAGTTTTACATGAGAACCAATCTCAATGTAAATTTTATCTATTCCGATAAATTTTTTATTCTCAATCCAATATTTCAAGTATATTTTAAATATACATCTTTGAATTATTAAAACAGCCCTATCCATAAAATTCCAAAAAGATTATATATCATGCACTCGTATTAGTGGTAATGTTCGAGATTCCCAGACCTTATCTGCTGAAATTCGAGAGGATCGCTGTACCGATGGCCGAGGGAAGAAGTTCCAGGAGGGTACTCCATATTGCCTTTTCCTTTGCAACTGCGATGGGTTCTGAGATAACCGCCATAACTGTCAGGGATCAGGCAAAGGACATGATGTGGACCAATAAGATAACTGTGGTTACAAATGCTTATAAAGAAGGGTTGAACAACAACATAAAGGTGATACCGAAGATTCTGACGAGTTCAGACGTTAAATCTGCCCTAGTTGAGGAACTGAACAGGCATTCCTACGACATGGTCATAATAGCTTCTGAGAAGAGATCCATAATAACGCGGATAACGTCTGGACCTGTATCTAACTATGTGATAAAGAGATCGAACATACCAACGGCACTGGTGTCCGTCAAGACGCAGAATTTCCCCTACAAGACCATATACATTCCCCTTAGCGAATCCGTTAACACCCGTGGATCTGTGGCCTTCGGACTTTTCCTGAAGAAGGTCACAGGGGCGAAGGTCATATTCTCCGACCTAAGGGCATTCGATCAGAATCCAACCCATAAATTCAGCTATATATTCGATTACATGAACGAGATCGTGGAGAACTTCGGTGGGAATATAACAATGAAAAAGGGAGGCACAAGCAGCGATCTGAAGGAATCAATACTGGCTGAAGCATCAAATTCCGAGGTTGACGCGCTGATATTGGGAGTAAGGGCTGGGCCGAACGGAAAGATAAGAGTCAGCAGCGAGATAAAGGATCTCATGAAAACGGGAGAGTTCGACAGCATACTCTTCAAAAAATGATGATCAGATCTGTGATTGCTTTATATAACCACCGTGCAGGAGGAATTCTATGATGTTGACGTTCAGCCTAACCACGTTCACATAGTAGGATCCGAAAAACGGAAAGTTCTGAACCTTGCTCCTGTTAACCATAGAATGCAGATACGAATAAAGATACTTGACCGAAAGATTGGTTATATTGTGCAGCGCTATACTTATTCTTGGTATCTGTATGATCGCGCCCTGCAGAGGTATATCCGGATCAAGCCCGGATCCTGAGTACGATATCATGGCGTATGGTATCTCGCTTATGTTAACTCCTGGGTTCTCCTTCATGAACTGATGGAGATACTTTTCCGTCAGGTTGAGCATCTGCGGATTTCCCAGCGAATAGTCATAAGCGCCTGATTCACTCAGATTGTAGTCTATTGCAGACGGCCTTGGCTGGAAAAAGAAGGAGGAATTGAAGGCCTCGGCTAGGAGATAGCTTCCGTATATGTGACCGTCTATCTTCACTGGCTGCCCTTCAGACTGGAACGGGAGTGTATGTTCAGTAATGAGCGAAGTAACCGTAGGATACACAAACCCTAGTATGAAGAGGAAGAGAACTGCAAATACCAGCGCCTTTACGTATGACTTCACCACATCACCCCCAGCGCAACCAAAGCCATATAGATCAATTTTATCGCTATGAACGGCACAACAATCCCGCCAAGACCGTATATGAGTATATTCCTCTTCAGAAGATCTGTTATGGATGTGGGCTTATATCTGACACCGCCCAAGGCAAGAGGTATCAGAAATACTATTATTATCGTGTTGAAAATCAGCGCAGATGTCACGGCCAGTATCGGATTTGTAAGATCGAGTATGTTAACTAGCGACAGGCTTGGGAACATATAGAATATGGCCGGGATTATCACGAAGTATTTTGAGACGTCGTTTGCTATGCTGAATGTGGTAAGCGCGCCCCTGGTTATCAGTATCTGTTTGCCAAGGAATATCACGTCCATGAGCTTCGTTGGGTTGCTGTCCAGATCGATCATGTTTGCTGCCTCCTTGGCGGCCTGTGTTCCGTTATTCATGGCAAGCCCAACATCAGCCTTGGCTAATGCCGGAGCATCATTAGTTCCATCTCCAACCATGGCCACCATCCTCTGCCTTTCCTTCTCCCTTATGACAAGATTGTACTTGTCTATGGGCTTGGAATTAGCTATGTATTCGTCAAGGCCGACCTGGGTGGAGATATACTGAGCCGTAACCTCATCATCACCGGTGCACATCACGGTCTTTATGTCCATATTCCTTATCTCCGATATCCTCTCCTTTATGCCGGGCTTGATAAGATCCTGAAGCTCTATAACACCAGCGAAACGGCCATTGTGAACAACAGGAATTGCTGTGCTTCCCCTCATGGAGATCTCCTTGCACAGGGCCTCTATGAATTCATCAGCAACGTGGAACTTTTCCTTCAGGGCACGGAGCGAACCCTTTATTATATAGTCATTGTCCGATTCCAACCCGCTGTATTTGGTCTCGGACGAGAACGGGATGAAGGAATAGCCTTTCAGGTCTTCCTCCGTCAGATTGATACCGTTCATTTTGGCCAGAGCCATTATTGATATACCCTCCTTGGTCTGATCGTAATATGAGGCCATGGCACAGAGCCTGTAGAACTCCATCTCATCCACACCCTTATTGGGATACATCTTTACGGCCTTGCGTTCGCCTATGGTTATTGTTCCCGTCTTGTCCAGTATTATGGTATCTATATCTCCAGCATTTTCAATGGCTCTTCCGCTCTTGGCTATTATATTGTACTGCGATACCTTATTTATCGCGGCTATTCCTATGGCAGGCAGGAGTGCGCCTATGGTGGTGGGAATCAACGCTATAAGAAGAACGATCAGCATCATGATGTTTGCTGTCCTGCCATAGTAATGAGAGATCGAGAATATTGACGCGGTTATTATAAGGAATATCAGCGTCAGGCCTGAAAGAAAAACGGTGAGCGCTATCTCATTTGGCGTACGCTCCCGTGTTGCCCTGTTGACAAGATCTATCATCTTATCTATGAAGGTGCTTCCCGGATCTGCGGTAGCCCTTATCTTAATCTTATCCGTGACAAGCCTCGTGGATCCTGTGACGGTATCGCCCAGAACCTTCATTACGGATCTTGATTCTCCGGTCACATTTGATTCGTCAACGTAGCCTGAACCCTCAACTATTTCTCCATCAATGGGTATTATCTCATCCCTGTAAACGACTATTATATCTCCCTTTCTTAGATCCGTAGACTTCACATCCACTATATTGCCGTCCTTGACCACATGCGCCGTGACTTCTGTTTTGAACTTCTTCAGCGAATCCGTTATGGCCTTGCTCTTGCCCTCCGATATGGCGGTGCTCATGCTGGAGAAGAAGACCGTGAGAAACAGTAGTATAACGACTGCAAGATAAAACTGCATGTAGGTTGCTGAAGAAGGTACTCCAAAGAATCCTGGAAATACGTACACGAATACTGAAACGAAGAGGGATACCTCCGTGAGAAACATAACCGGATTGTGTATTATGATATCCGGTCTCATATTTTTCATTGTGAGTATGAACTCTTCGTAAATTTTCCCAAGATTCAAATCATCGCCCCCAGCATCAGATTGAAGTCATGGGCCCATGAAAGTAGTGGCCCAAGCACAATAATTGGGAAATAGGACAGAAGCCCTATGAGAACCATGGCGGCTATGAGCAGAATACCAAATATCCAGTTGCTGGTGTTTATGGATCTGTAGTACTGAGCCTTGGCCTTTTTCACAGAGAAGGACTGGGCTATTGCGAGCTGGAAAGCGATCAGCAGATATCGCCCAAGCAGCATTAGCACGCCATCAATGTAGTTGAAAAACGGCTGATTTGTGTCGAAGCCCCCCATCTCTGAGCCATTGTTAGAAGCAGAAGTGGCGAACTCGTAGAGCAGCTCCGTTATCCTTGATGAGTATGGATTCACGAATGTTGACATCAGGTGGGGGATCATCAGGGTTATTCCTAGCGGTATGACCACAAGCAGCGGATGTGTTATGAGCGACAGCGTCGAATACTTGATCTCCTTTGATCCTATTCTGAGACTCATAAGCTCTGGAAGCTTACCGACCATAAGCGAGGCTATGAAAACTGTGAAAATTATATACATGAATATGTTGAGAACACCTGTACCCACGCCTCCAAGGGGATCGTTCAACAGGAGACCTATGAGTACGCCGATTATACCTGCCGGAGTGTACGAAACCAGCGCTGCATTTGACGCACCTGTAGATGTGATCGTTGCACCTACGGCGAATATCGTGCTCTGCGATATGCCTATAGCCGTCTCCTTACCAACCATATTGCCCGTGTAGTATCCCATATGGAGAAATGGCACTCCGACAAATTCTCCAAAGAATGAAAACAGTCCTTGAAATATGAAGAAGAACATTATGACCCAATATAGCATCTGACCGAATTTCCGATCACCAAACACTATACCCAGCGATAGGAGCGATGCCAGAGGTATGATGACGAATGATACGAATTCCACAAGATTCGTGAACCAGTCTGGATTCTCGAATGGGAATGCGGCGTTCGCGCCATAAAAACCACCGCCATTGGTGCCTATATTCTTTATCGCCTCAAGCGTGGCGACTGGGCCCAGCGGTATGTTGTATACCTTGTTTGTGATAAACGCATTCACGGTTATGTATCTCTGCATGGTTTCCGGTACGCCCGCCAGGATCAGTATAACGGTGACTATGATGGTCAGCGGGAGGATCAGATCAAAAATCGATACAAGGAAGTCATGATAGAAGTTACCTATCTTACCTGTATCCGTTCTAATGCCCCTGACGAATGCCATTGAGGCTGCGAATCCCGTTCCCGCGGAAAGAAACATCAGACCCGTAATGACGAAAGTCTGACTAAAGTATGATAATCGCATAGGATTTGAATAATGCTGCAAATTTGTATTCGTGAGAAAACTCACGACCGTGTTGAAATCCAGTGAAGGGGACATACCGAGGGAGTCATAAGAGAATGGCAGATAATGCTGAAACATTATAACAAGAAAAGATATGAGACCTGCAAAGAAATTGAAAAGAAGAAGGTTGAGGAAATATTCCTTGAAATCCATAGAATGTTCAGGCGATTCGCCTATGATTCTTTCAAAGAATGCGATCGCTCTTCCAGTTATCTTGGAGAACACGTTTTTCTGATCAGAGTATATTCTTGCTATGTGGAATGAGAGGATGTAGGCAAGCAGCGAGGCTATGAGAAGATATATCAGTATTATAATGACACCTGACACAGCTCTTTCGGCGACAAAGAATTTTGCCCAGAAGTAAGCTTCATATTCAATCAAATTCATATTTTTTCTGCCTCTAATATTGTGTAGATCAGATATATTGCCATGATAAGAACCAATACTGAAAGCAATACGATTGAGGCTTCCATTTTTCAGTTTAATTCTATAAACATATTAATAATTTACTATGTGCATTTGAGTTTCTAAAAGATCAAGTACCAAATGAATCAGAACGATGCTTTACTAACATAGAATCTTTTGAATTTTCGAAATTTGAGAAGATTGCTTCACAAAAATTTTGATGCTTTTCTTCTTAATATTCTAGATTCTCTTGGCAACATATGGTCCAAGATCCTCATAACCTCTCTTTCTGAAATACTCCCTGACCCCTATGCCGGATATGACCAGAATACGATGGAGGCCTTCCTCTAGAGTGATTCTTTCAGCTTCCTGAACAAGACCTGTTCCAAATCCACGATGCTGCCACTCGTCTTCCTCGTGCTTTCCCACCGGCACCTCGTATCCGAACACCTTTAGCTCACGTATGATGCTTGAACCGCTTACTTCCTGCCTGTGTGCTTTATCTGAAGGTATCCTTAGGCGAACGAAACCAACGATCCTGTTGCTCTCAGTGACATAGGATATGAAGTATTCCCTTCCGCCACCTGCGTCATAGCGTTCTACCTTCAGATTGATGGCTTCATTCTTAGCGTTGTGGTGGCCTATCTCTCTGAACCTGATTTCGCCGGTTTCAATACCCTCATCCTTCATTCTCTTCTCTATCAGGTTCCTTATATCCGATCTCTTTACACCAGCCACTATAAACTGCACCGGTATATCACGCTGTATTCTCTGTACCCTTATCCACTCTGGCATCCTTCGCATGAATTCCACAATAAGTTCAACAGTCTCATTTGTGGTGTATGGCCTGTATTTGCCGTTCTTCCACAGGTTGTACAGACCGGTACCCTTTGTGACAAGCGTTGGATAAATCTTCAGCATGTCAGGCCTGAATCTAGGATCGCCTATCATCAGTTCAAAGGATTTCAGATCAAGATCTGGATTCGATCCGTACATACCCGGCATTATATGATACACTATTTTCAGACCAGCATCCCTGGCCAGCTGAGTGGATCTTGCTATATCATTCACGGTGTGCCCTCTATTGTTCATCGCCAGTACATTGTCATTTATGTTCTGGACGCCGAGCTCCACCTTCGTTGTCCCATAGCTAAGTGCCAGATCTATTTCACGCTCGAAGAACCAGTCTGGCTTAGTCTCAACCGTGAGACCTATGCACCTGTGCCTGCTGGTCTCGTTTATCCTTATGGATTCATCTAGGTTATTTCCTATAACTCCATTCATGGCGTCCAGACAGCCCTTCACAAAACCCCTCTGGTATTCTGTATCTCTCGCCGTGAACGTTCCTCCCATTATTATGAGGTCTATCTTCGATGTGTCATGTCCTATAGTCTCGAGCTGTTTTATCCTGCTGAACGTCTCCATATAAGGGTCATATGCATTATTTCTTCCTCTGAGCGCCGCAGGTTCATATCCTGTATAGGATTGAGGAGAGTTGTTGTCTATTCCACCTGGACAGAATATGCATTTGCCATGGGGGCATCTTTCGGGTGAGGTCATAGCCGCAACCACTGCCACTCCCGATATGGTTCGAGTGGGTTTTCTCCTGAGGATTCTCTTAACATTATCGTCGAAACTTGATGAATTAAGGATCTCCACATCGCTTGGAACATAGTCCAGGCCGTATTTTTTTGAGAGCTTCAGTTTGATGTCCTCAAGCTCATCCTTATCGCTGATCTGCCCAGAAAGAAGGACAGATCTCATCTCCTCGAAGAAATCCATGATTGGCTTATTCAATATGGATAGTTATTGTTTTCTGTACCTCATCTCCAAGTGATGGAATCGAATTGCGTTGAATCAGGACACGCCATTATCAGACGAAATCAAATGCAGCTCGTGGAACAGGAATAAAAATTTTTGAAGGAGATATATTTTAGAAAAATTAATTAACGTCCTATGTCATATATTCTGACGATCACATGTCAGACAATTGGGTGAGAACCCCAGAAGCTTTGATCCTTTTAACTCTTGTACTATGGATATTGAACAGCGTAGGGTATCTCAAAATCCCAGTTGGTGGAGGCACTTATTTTAACCTTGGATACACATCTGGACTCGTATTTCTTCTCATAGCCATGTGGTTCTTATTCGTTCTGCGAGGAAGAAGTCCAGGCCATCATGATCCTGAAAACTGATCTCATAACTCATTTATAATGCACACTTTTATTAACAAACGTTCTGAATGTATCCGCCGGATATCGATCATGAGCCGTTTTTTATGATTATTTCTATATCTACTCCTCGGATTCCAGAACTTATGAAAAACATTTTTAACATAACGCGCTATACTCACGAAAATGCAGATAGAAACCGAGGATCCGCATGAGACCATAAACAACTACAAGGCAAGGATAGATGAAAGGATATCAAGGTTCTTCGACAGGAAAGAAGCGGAGACAAAGGATGAACTTTCACGCAGAGTCATAAGGATGATAAGAGATTACACCGAGGGCGGTGGAAAGAGGCTCAGGCCCATATTCCTTATACTTGGCTATAGGTTATTCTCCGATGAAAATGATGCCATATTCGATGCCTCCATATCGATAGAGCTTGCACAGTCCTATCTTTTGATACATGATGATGTGATCGATGACAGCGACCTCAGGAGAGGCAGACCCAGCATGCATATAAGGCTCTGGAGATCATTCTTCCCTGCATCTGAAAAGGGAAAGAAGCTGGGTGAAGGTCTCGCTATAGTTGCGGGAGATCTAGCCGAGAGTTATGCCCATGAGAGCCTCATCACGTCCGGGTTTGATCCTGAACTGCTTATCATGGCCGACATGGAACTGACCAAGACGATAGAGATGACAGGCTATGGGCAGTTTCTCGATGTTATCTCTGGAACCATGGACGACTTTAAGGAGGGTGACCTCATAAGGCTGCACCTATGGAAGACGGCGAAATATACTCTCGAAGGGCCGCTTGCTATGGGTGCGCTGTTGAGCGGTAAGCACGACCAGATCATGGATCTCAGACTGTTTGGAAGGACCCTTGGAATAGCCTTTCAGCTGAAGGACGACATACTCGGTCTCTTCGGTGATGAAAACACTACAGGCAAATCGATATACAGCGATGTGAATGAGGGGAAACGAACGCTGCTGATGATAAAGGCCATGGAGTACTCCGACAGAAAGGACGCCGAGTTCATAGATCGTATTCTGAGGAGGGGAAACGTGACTCCGGAGGAATTCAATAGAATAAGAAGTATAGTTATGAACAGTGGATCCTATGATTATTCTGTCAAGTTGATGGACAACCTTGTGGCCAAGTCAAAGGAATACCTCGGAAGGATAAGGGGGAACAATAATGTTAAAACCTATCTGGAGTGGCTATCGGGCTATCTCATATCAAGGGATTACTAATACCGTGGCCTGTGTCTTGTATACATCTCCCTAAGGGCGGAGTCGTTAAGATGCGTGTATATCTGAGTTGTGGCCACACTTGCATGCCCCAGTATCTGCTGTATGAACCTTATATCGCCGCCGTTCCTTAGGACTGAGGTGGCGAATGTGTGCCTGAGCACATGCGGTGTCACATTTTTCTGTATTCCTGCCTGCTTTCCAAGACGCCTTATCATTCGCTCTATGGTGGACGTATCGTATTTTACATGCTTATTGCTTATGAATAGATAGTCATCAGCGCTTTCCATGGATAGCCTTTCATCTAGATATTCACTTAGCGCCTTGACGCACTCCTCTGACATTATCACGATTCTGTCCTTATCACCTTTACCAGATCTGACGTTTATGACGGCCTCCTGAAGATCCACATCGCTTATTCTAAGATTGCACAATTCGCCAACCCTTATGCCAGTATAGGCAAGAACCGAGACTATCGCATGCATCCTACGATCAGCCTTTGACTCATCTATGAGACGTTTCGCTTCATCCTCCGTTAGATATACAGGGATATGCATAGGCCTCTTCGGGGGAGTCAGATTCACTGGAATCTTCAGATCCAGAGATTTATAGAATAATTTCACCGCCTTTATGGCAAGATACTGGCTTGTCTTTGAATACTTCAACTTAACCGCCAGATAGTTCTTGTATCTCTCGATATCCATTGGCGTAACCTCTGAAGGATCCTTCCTCATGAATTCTAGGAACTGACCCACAAGAAACCGGTACTCCTTTATAGTGTATCTGCTCTTTCTCTCACCTGTCATGTATTCAACGAATTTAGCCAGATATTCTCCGGATTCTGCAGGCATCAGTGGTTAATATGCCGCATGAATATTAATAGATATGCCTATTGGGTATCCCTGGCATGTGGTGTTCTCATATACCTAGAAAATACCAAATTTTTTATAACCATTTAAAATGGCGATGCGATGCTTGTTTCTCCTTCAATCGTGGCTGCCTCGCTTTCGAAGATACAGGATCAGGTCAGGGAATGCGAAAACGCCGGATCATTCTCATTTCACCTAGACGTTATGGACGGCAACTTTGTCCCAAACATTACAGTAGGCCCAGATTTCTATGACTTCTTAAAGGGAATCTCAAGGATCAGAATAGAGAGCCACCTAATGGTGATGCGCCCGGATCTTTATTATAAGAAATTCGGAAGAGCTGGTGATCTGGTCTACGTGCATTATGAAAGCCCAATAAATGTACTGGCCCTTCTAAAAAGAATGAGGGATGAAGGGGTTGATGCTGGGCTCGTTATAAATCCAGATACGCCATTCCAGAAGGTATCGGATCTGCTAGAATACGTTCAGGTGCTACTTATAATGTCGGTGTATCCCGGTTTCTCTGGCCAGAAATTCATTGACGTATCTGATAAGATCCATGACGCTTCAAAATATATAAAAGAGAACGGCTTCAAAACCAAGATAGAGGTTGATGGGGGCATCAACGACAACACTGCAAGAATAGTCAAGAACGCAGGCGCTGACATCGTTGTATCTGCTTCATATATATTCGGTGGAAACATAACTGAAAGGATCAGGATCCTCTCATCGATATGAGTATCCTGCCTTCATGATTCTGGTTGTAGAATTTCAGAGCTTCCTGCATATCCGTTATCTTGAATTCTCTGGCTATCTTAACGCGGAGATCATGCGTTTTCATGAACTCCAGAAGATCCCTAAGATCCAATCTGGTGCCTCCAGTCGATCCTATTATTTTTCTCTCCCCCGTGTACATTTCGGCTATGTCCAGCGTGCCCTCACGGCCTGTGAAGACGCCAAACGTCACCAGCGATCCGCGAACAGACAGATGCTTCAATGAATCCTTCCAGAACAGCGTTCCCAGGGGGTTTATTACAACATCAAATTTCATGCTTTCAGGTATCTTATCCGCCTCGAATACCTCCGTGGCTCCGAATTCCTCGATCCAGTCTTTTCTGGATACTGCGTAGACTTCACATCCCATCATGGATGCAATCTGTACAGAAAACATGCCAGTGTTTCCAGAGGCGCCGAAAACGAGAACCGATTTTCCAGGAGAGCATCCGCCAAGCCTGAGTGCTCTGAAGGATGTGAGTGCGGCTACGCCTATGCTGGCAGCCATCTCATCACTCACGCTGTGTGGAAGCCTGAATACATTCTTTTCCGGAACAACAACCTTCTGTGCATAACCTCCGTTTGAAACGACTCCCCATATACCACCGTTAACACAGAGGTGTTCGTTTCCAGAAATGCACTGTTCGCATGTGCCATCGAATACCCTATTGTAGACGACCACGCGTTCGCCCTTTTTGAAATTTTCACTGTCCTCTGCCACAGTGCCGTACACCTCTGTACCGGGAATATGCGGGAGCGGGTTCAGCTTGTAAACGATCTTACCATTGATGGTATTGTAGTCAACTGGGTTCAGACCAGCTTTCTTCACCTCTATGAGTACCTGACCGTTTCTGGCCTCTGGATCCTCGATGTCTTCTATCTTGAGATTTTCATTTCCAAGTGGTTCATAAACTATGGCTGCCTTCATGCTTGATCATAAACACATGCAGAGATGGTCAATAATTTTTTTGCTGGACATCTGCGTTTATATCTCTGGATTCCGTCATCTGTCTTTTCTCCACGATGAGGTTGATGCTCTCTCCCAGGAGCAGGCCTGCCGTGAAAGATAGAACGGAGTCAATAATGATATTTATGACAAAGCTGTCCGGCAGCACGAATTGAAGGAATATCCTGGCCAAGAAAGATGAGAGCCAAATTATGAATATCACGGGCGATCGCCTGTAATAGAGAACATCTGATCTGTAAAAGAACTGTGCCTGCCCTGCAAATCTGGATCCAAGGACATAGCCAGCCGGTATGAGAAGCAGAATGGAATAATAGAAGAACCTGCCTGCAAAATTGATGAGAACAGCGAAAACGGATAAAATTATATAAACGGCAGGCAAACGTACTACTCTCACCTTGGAGTATCTTCTGCCATGAAATGCTCTGATGGTTGTACGTATCAGTATCAGGGCAATTATGAACAAAATTACTGCTAATCCAGGAATAAACACGCTCTTTAATGTAGATTACATAAATATAATTTTGTAAGTGTTCAAAAAATGAACAATATTTTCAGAATCTTCGCATAATTCTATCGGATATTTTATGAAATATCCATATCAATCCTTGAAGATGATCATCGCACTGTGCTAAATTTTATCTTCTCATACTTGAAATGCCACATACATATCGATCAAATCAAAAGTTGATGTTTCTTCCCTTCAATAAGTCTATGGGTCATAAATCATATTATAATCTATCAAATAGATTTACAATACAAGATAAGGTTTAAGTAAATAGTTGAAATGAGGCAGAGAATTTAAGATTTAAATGTAGATTTGCATCAGATATGGCATGAGATGGGACGATACGGTCGGCAAATCATGCCAACTGAATCCCGATGGTATGGTTCGGGTATGATGCATCAAATGTAAAGGGTGAAATTAATGGCATTTCCAGAAGCGGTTGAACGCCGTCTCAATAAGAAAATTTGCATGCGCTGCTACGCAAGGAATTCGATACGCGCAACAAGATGCCGGAAGTGTGGATATACAGGGCTGAGGCTCAAGAAGAAGGAGAGGTCCGCAGGCAAGTAATGATATGAAGCCACCAAAGGTTGGAATCCTCCTCATGGAGGGTACAAATAACGAAACTGAGGTATTTTTTTCAGTCAGAAGGAGCGGTGGGGATCCTGATTATGTACATGTGAGCGATCTGGCACGTGGAGATAAGTCCATCAGCGAGTACGATGCTCTTATAGTGCCTGGAGGTTTCTCTGCAGGTGACTATATAAGGGCAGGAGTAATATTCGCGGCACGACTTTCGTCAGTGGCAGGAAGGGACATAAAATATTTCATTGACTCTGGCAAGCCCTTTCTTGGTATTTGTAATGGTTTTCAGGTGATCATGGAGCTTGGCCTCATAGGGAACAGGGAAGAGGTAACGCTGACGAATAACAAATCGGGAAGGTTTGAATGTCGCTACACCTATATGACAATGGTCTCAAATAATCCGATCTTTAGAGATGCGTTCAGTGGTAAAGGATCATTTCAGGTTCCTGTTGCTCACGCTGAGGGCAGGATCGCAGTTTCGGATCGATCGGTCTTGAAGAGGCTTTATGAAAACGATCAGATCCTGTTCAAATATTCAGATCCATCTGGTATAAGCGACGACTACCCATGGAACCCAAATGGTTCTATAGATTCCATAGCATCGCTCACCAATGAACATGGAAATGTAATAGGGTTGATGCCGCACCCAGAACGTATATACTATCCATATCAGGCCATGTACACCGATGCCAAGAAGGAGATAGCAACGGGTAAGCTGTTCTACGACAGCCTGATATCCTATCTGAGTGGTAGACATGGATAGAGCCATCTGCGGGAACTTCTATTACAATGGCAAGTTTGACTACCTCGAAGTTATAGTATCAGATGGAAAGATCGCTGAAATAAAGAAGAACGCTGGCAATATGCCGAAAACAAGGTTTGATGGGGCAATACTTCCCGCATCCACCGATATACATGTGCACTTCAGAACCCCTGGTGAGACAGAAAAAGAGGATTTCAGCAGCGGTTCACTTTCGGCCATATATGGCGGTACAACCTACGTTATGGACATGCCAAACAACAGGATACCTGTAACTGAATACAATGCATTCGGTGATAAGCTTGGCGTCATAGATTCAACCTCCTATGCTGATTTTTCACTTTATTCTATGGAAACCGGAAACAATGCGCTACTCATAGACAGGCGGAGCATAGGACTTAAGGTTTATCTCGGAGGTTCGACAAATTCCACCGGTACTGAAGCCATCACCGATGAGGATGTGAAGATTATAAACGATCTCAGATACACAGTCATCTTTCACGGAGAATCAGAACGATGTCTCAGGGCGCACAGAATCGAAGAAAAAAACCTGAGAGATCACAACAATGCAAGGCCCATAGAATGCGAGATTGAAGCTGCAAAATACGTCAGTGATCTGAAGATAGAGAGAAAAATCATGGCCCATGTTTCCTCATCAGATGTTAAAGGCAATTTTTTGAGGGAGGTGACTCCCCATCATCTGCTACTCAATGATGAGATGCCCCTTGGGTCAATTGGCAAGGTTAATCCTCCACTCAGGGACAGCGGGACTCAAAAAAAGCTTCTTCAGGATTATGTGGAGGGCAAATTCGATATATTATCTTCAGACCATGCGCCTCACACCGAGGATGACAAAAGGGATTTTGAATATGCCAAATCAGGTATCATAGGTGTTGAAACAAGGGTACCATTATTCCTGGCGCTGGTTCAGAAGAAGGTGGTACCATTTGAGGTCTTTTACAGAACTGCCATAGAGACCCCACCATCTTTATTCGGTATTAAGAAAGGCAAAATAGCTGTAGGATATGACGCAGATTTCATGGTAGTGGATTTCACCAGGGTAAGACGGATCAACGACAACAGGCTGCATTCTAAATTCCCTGTAAGCCCGTTCAACGGTATGGATGCAATATTTCCCTCGCATGTGATGATGAGAGGCAACTTGGTCATCGATAACTATGAGGATATCTCGGATCCTATGGGGATTTTCATTCCAAAACCTCAAAATGAATGATTCTTCACTCCAAATATAACTGCTTCTATCTTCATCCAATCCGATGTATGGTGTCTGTAGATCCTTGGAATTGAGAGATATATTCGTTCTTCGCGGAATATTTCGCCCCGGCTTGATAATTCTGTCTTAAGAAAATCTCTGGATCTGGCATTTCCGATGCTGTAAATCCACTTGGATGTTTCGAAGGCTTTGTCTATGAATGATCTGTCTGAGTGTTTTATCACCGATCCGAATGGTGGATTCATTATCCAGGTATCGTATTTTCCAACTACATCTGACACGTCTGAGACGAAGAAGTTAACGTTGACGCAGTTCCTTCTGGCAACCTCTATGGCCTCAGGATCTATATCGAATCCAGAAACAGTGCCGGCACCAAGAAATCTTGCGCCGCAGGCCAGGATGCCATTGCCGGTGCCTGCATCTATCACGGACTTTCCTGTTATGTTTCCATCGTTGTATATCTCGATCAAAAAATAAGCGGCATTGGAAGCATCCGTTGGATACTGCTCTAGATGATTCTTAAAATTTGTGAGAGGTTGAAGTTTCTGAAGTAAAATCTCCAGATCACTCTTTATGCCCATCAGTATTCAGGCGTGCCTATAACAAGATCGATTATTTCCTTTGCTATTCTGGCAGAGTTTTCCTTGCTTTCTCCCCTTTCAATGAGGAGCCTTTCTATCTTGCGTGTAGCCCTCTGCCTTTTCCATGTCCCATTCTCATGTGCGGCAAGTACAATGTATTTTGCGATTTCTCTGTCCACGTTTATACCGAATCTCTCTCTGATCTTTATCTGCCATACAGGAACCAGTACCGTCGGAAGGTCACGCAATTCACGGCGTCTTTCGGATACTATGCTGTTTATATCCTTCCTTCGGGCTAAGACCATATACAAACATATGTAGGTTTCTATTAAACATTTCTGTGGACATTTTCATTTCATGGAATTTTACCGTATTGTTATGTATTTCTCTCCAGTGTTCCAGCATTACATATATAATAACATACAGCTAGAATGTCTTTTAAAGGATCTGGCCTCTAAGGTGAACTTCAGAGAGATACCCGTTAGCTGCGAATAAGATCAGTAAACAACTTGATTTATGATCTTTATGACTTAAGAGATTTTCCTTGAAAAATTTTCAATTTGGGCAATTCTCTACATCATCCGGTCGGAGACATTGATCTTTGGCTTCATTCAAACTCTCAATTCTCTGTGAGCTATAACTTATCTGAATCTTCATCCATCCGGCCGGAAATGTCTCCAAAGGCCTCTATTCTGATCGCACAAGCCATATTCCCCTAAATCCTGCAAATTCTCTATTAAATTCTTAAGTTGATAAAAGTTGACGCATATTCTGTCTGAAGAAAGAGTTTTACAGCTTCACCGAGCTTATAAATTATGATAAAAATCAATATGAAAGGAGTTTGTAGAGAACTCCTTTCTCGGAGTGCAGCCTGTTCTCGGCTTCGTCAAAGATGACGCTGTTTATGCTGTCTGCCACTCCATCTGTGACCTCAAGCCCACGATGCGCTGGAAGGCAGTGCATAAAGATGTAATCCTTCTTCGCATTCGATACAAGGCTTTCATTTATCTGGTAAGCCTTAAAGGCCTTCTCCTTCTCACCCTTCTTTGATTCTTCACCCATCGATATCCATACGTCCGTGTATATTATGTCCGCATCTCTTGCAGCCTCTACAGGATCGTTTGTTATTGTTATGGTGGATCCATGCTGTTTTGCAACATTTCTGGCCTTCTCAACGAACTCGGACTTTGGTTCGTATCCCTTTGGTGATGCCACATACATATCAGTGCCAAGCAGAGCCGAGCCGAACATCAGGGAATTTGCCATGTTATTTCCATCGCCTATGTAGGAAAACTTCAGATTGGTGAATCTACCCTTCTTCTCCTTGACTGTCATGAAGTCTGCAACGATCTGGAGTGGGTGCTCCACATCGTCAAGCGCATTTATAACTGGAATGCTTGTGCTTCTTGCAAGTTCCACAACGTTTCTGTGATCATATGCCCTGTAGGCTATAGCGTCCAGGAATCTGGAAAGTACATGACCCGTATCCGATATCGTTTCTCCTCTCCCCAGCTGCATCTCTGAAGGATTGAGATAGACCGCATGGCCTCCAAGCTGATCTATGGCGACCTCTAGGGACGTTCTAGTCCTTGTGCTTGGTTTCTCAAAAATCAGGCCGAGCACCTTATTCTTCAGCGAATCGTAGCTTCTGTATCTGTTCTTCTTAAGCTCAAGAGATAGGTCTATTATTTCGCCGAGATCCTTCTCCATATCAAGTACAGAAAGAATATCTCTCTTGCTCATGCTTATTCCTCCAGAAGCTTTGGTATATCCTGCGGATAATCGGCAACCTTAACTCCTGCCTCAGCAAACGCCTTAAGTTTGGATTCTGCGGTACCAACTCCACGTTCGATTATCGCGCCTGCATGTCCCATTCTCTTGCCTGGCGGTGCACTTCTCCCGGCTATGTACGCCACCACCTTCTTCTTCACATGCTTCTTGATGTAATCTGCTGCGAGCTCCTCATTGTTTCCGCCGATCTCACCAACCAGCACTATGCGCTTTGTCTTTTCATCCTTCTCAAACATCTTCAGAACGTCTATGAAGGTAAGCCCAACAACTCGATCACCGCCAAGGCCTATAACGGTGCTCTCACCCATTCCAGCCTTGGTTACAGCATAGACTATTTCGTACGTGAGTGTTCCGCTTCTGGAAGCTATCGCGACATCACCCTCCTTGAATATGTGATTGGGCATGATTCCTATCTTGCTCTCGAATGGTACGGTTATACCTGGACCGTTCGGGCCGAGCACAGTTATACCACGGAGCGAGGCTTCTCTGACTATCTCCATCGCGTCCTGATACGGAACATGCTCAGTGAGTATGTACACTATCTTGAGACCATTGTCTATAGCTTCGTATGCCGCATCCTTGACGAATGGTGCAGGTACAGATATCATTGTGGCGTTTGGTTCATACTGCATCGCCTCTGACACAGAGTTCACTATGGGCACCTTATCTGCGAACTTTGTGCCTCCCTTTCCTGGAGCCACTCCTGCCACGACCTTCGTCCCGAACTTCAGCATTTCTCCAGTATGAAACGATCCCTGATGTCCAGTTATTCCCTGAACTATTACCTTTGTGTTCTTGTCTATCAAAACCATTTAAAACACCTTCGTGACCCTTTCGATTGCAGGCATCATCTCAGAAAACGCCTCTATGCCGTTTTCCTTCAGTATTTGCCTGCCCTCCTCCTCATGCACGCCGCTCAATCTGACAACTATGGGTATCTTGATGTCGAATTTTTTCTTGGCATCCACTATTCCCTGAGCAACGGTATCACATTTTGTGACGCCGCCAAATATATTCACTAGAATGGCCTTTGGCTTGGCCTCTAGCACAAGGTCAAATGCATTCACCACTATGTCGACATTATCAGTACCACCCAGATCCAGGAAGTTTCTGGGCCTGCCTTTGTGCAGCAGCAAAGCGTCCAGAGTTGCCATGGTAAGTCCTGCGCCGTTTGCAATGACGCCTATATCGCCGTCCAGTTCCACGAATGCGTATCCCTTGCTCTCCGCCTTGAGCTCCAGAGGCGTCTTCTCTGGATCCTTTATGTCGAACTCTCTATGCCTGAACATCGCATCAGAATCTATTACAACCTTGGCGTCCGCTGCTATCAGCTTTCCGTCGCTTGTCTCCACAAGAGGGTTTATCTCCACCAGTTCAGCATCCTCACCGCGATAGACGTTGTAAAGCTTCTTCAGAAGATCCAGAAACTGTTTGGATAGATCAGGACTCAGCCCCATAAATGTAGATGCTTCCCTGCCTATGAAATCGGAATATCCAAGCGATGGATCGATTATCCTCTTGAATATCTTCTCATCCGGAACCGTTTCTATTTCGACGCCGCCCATCGCGCTTGCGATGAGGGTGGGTGATCTTGCAGACCTGTTCAGCGCAATGCTGACGTAATATTCATGCTTTATGCTGAGCATATCCTCTATGAGAACCTTGGTAACTGTGAGGTTTCTCACCTTTGTTCCAAGCAGCGATTTGACCGCGTCCTTAAGTTCCTGATCGGTCTTGGCGAACTTTATACCTCCGGCTTTTCCCCTTCCTCCAAGCAGAATCTGCGACTTCACAGCCACAGGATTTGTGAGCTTTCTGACCTCATCTACGCTTGAAACAACATACCCATTGGGTACAGGTATTCCGTACTGACGGAAGATATCCTTCCCCATGTACTCATAAAGATTCAATATACCACCGTACCAGTGATTGCATAATGTCATAATAACGTTTTTCGATTCACTTTTTATTGAGAAGCTTGGGGTTCGTGGGAGCTTTAAAACTCCATCTTCATAAATGAGATACACAGTTTACCCTTGATAATTAAATTTAATGAAAATTTTGCATGACCACTAGTAACATGGCCTATTGCAGTACGAATATACGTAAATGGAGACCACAATACGTTGTTTGAACGGGATATACCAGTACAGTTAGATATACCTTCATGACTGTTGCCTCAGACCATTCAGCTGAAGAGTAGCTCACATAAAACCATGATTAAAGTTCAGGATTCGACTAAATCAGCAAGTCACATCGAAGCTATTCTTCATCCTAGGTAAAAAGAATACGGAATAGATGAAAGGAAATATGAATATGAAGTACGAAAACATCCGGTCGAACTCAAAAAGAAATCCGCCAACGGACGAACCTATTGCAAAGCCGATGGCATAGAATGTTTCATAATAGAATATACCCACATTTGGAGACGTTGTTGATGATATATACGAGAGTATCTTGGAGAAGCCGATTGCCGAGGCAACTGCTATCACCACAACGACCGGAATTATGAAATACATGCTGAGAGAGACCACAAGGATCAGGGGAAAAGCGCTCATAATCGCGGTTATGATTGAATAGATCGTCACCGGCATCTTTCTGATGAAGTTTAGCAGGAAAAACACAAACGCCTGAACACCTGCGAAGAGCGTCTCTATGATCGCTATATCAACGTATGAATATCCATGTAGCTTGAGGTAAGGTACCATCACATAGAAGAAGAAGCCGATGGCAATACCGCTGAAAACTAGCGGCATAATTATTATCACGGAGGGTTTCTCACCATGGTTCTTGGTTCCATATCCTTCCACGGTCGGTGCCATAAAACCAGCCGCAACGAAAAATATCAGACCCATGATAAATAGCGGCTTGAAGCCGACATACTGTATTATGGCACCTGCCACCATTGGAGCAAACACCATGGGAAAGCCCCATGATGCCGTGTACTTTTCTGCATTTCCTGTTCCAGAGGCATATCCAAGGTATATCTCCATCGATATCCAGAAGAAAGCCTGCACTATGGAAACGATACCTATGATGTATGCAAAATTGTCAGCCGAGGAAAAAACAAAGAGAAACGTTATGAACCCACTGACCAGCGGTATGATCCTAAGGGATCTTCTGATGACAGAGGCGCTGGCTTTCAGGTATAAAGCAGATGCGATGGCGAAAGAAAGGTTAGAAACCATTCCTATGATGCCTATCCGTGTGTAACCTAGGGAATACCTAACACCTAAAAGTGGAAAAGCGAAGCTGATCGTTAACCAGGCCATCGAAAAGGCCATGCTTGATAACACTATTCTCGTTGAATTCTTCACGTTATCTTACCGCATATTGAGCTCATACTTATGTTCTTTCGAAATGCATCGAAAAATGGAGATATTTAAAGGAATTTCTGACAGGTAACATCTATGAGACGTATTTTTTTGAATTACAGAATCTTGAAAAATATTTCAATCTTTGAAGACTATGTGCTTCACTCTGAGAGAGGAGCACCATAACTCTTACCGTGTGCTAGATCGTTTATGGCCTCAACGATACGGATGACTTCAGCAAAATTGTACGCGGTGAAATCTGCCATGGAAGAAAGAACCGAATCCAGAGGGTTAAAGGCAATGAAAAGCGATGAACATTTTTTCATGGAAAAATCTGCAATCGAATCGCCTATGGATATTGTCTCTGACTCTTTGACAGAGAATTTTCTGAGATAGGTTTTGAGGTTCAGATCCTTTCTCGCCGGATCAACGTTTTTCACAAATTTCAGTTCTCTTCTGACTTCTATAACATCATTCGCCACATAATCATCTATATGGTACATTTCGCTAACTTTTCGGGCAAAGTTGATTACACCGGCACTGATTATGACCGATTTTATCCCTGTATCTGAGAGGAAATCTGATATTTTTTGAAAATCATAGGTCACGTCAGCAGCATCAAAACTCTGATCCAAATGAGACTTAAGGTCAAGACCTGGAGGAATGCTGAACTTTTTTCCATGCCTTGATATGCTCTGGAATGCGTATTTTCTATTGCCTCCTACACCATAAATCCCCGATAAGACACGTTCCTATGAGTTCCTGTTTTTCAGGATAACGCCGTCCATGTCGAATGCGATTAATTTTATCAATCTGCCACCCCTATATTTGACATTTCCCCTATCTCACCTGATACTGTCTCAAGCGAACCTTTTGTTTCTGGTATCACTATCAACGTCAGCAATCCTGCAACTATTGCAAGCGAGGTCAGATAATAGAAGGCAAAGCTCTCGCCAAATACCTGAAACATGTAGGGGAATACGAACGATGACATCGAAGCTCCGATTCTTCCGGCTGATACCGTATATGATTGTATCTGGGATCGTATCTTGGTGGGTGCCAGTTCAACGCCCAACATGCCAGAGGCGCTTATGGATCCAGGCCCGAACTGATTTGCAAAATTCTGCATGCCGTAAAGCATCAGGCCAAGAAACGTGGTCAGCATTGAGTAATCCTTCAGTATTCCAAACGAGAGCAGGAATAAACCCATCAGAATGAAACCGGATACCTGCAACGGCTTTCGCCCTGCCCTGTCTATGAGCGATATTGCCAGTATTCCGCCGGGTATGGTGAATGCCAGCTCCATTATGAACTGAAATATCTCTGGTTTTACGCCAAGACCTGATGCGATGAGGCTGGGGCCGAAGAGTATGCTTGAATAGGCGATCTGATCATACAGGAACCAGAGTATCATTGCCGTTATATAAAAACGAGAATATTTTTTAAAATAGTACATGAATGAATTCTCATCCCTTATGTTGCCTGAGATCTCCACATTCTTCTTTGCTACATATCTCACCTCTTCTTCGAAGCTCTTTTTATCGCCAACTATTCTGGCTATGAATCTTGGGGTCTCTGGCATCCTTCTCCTCAGATATACAACTGCAAGTGCCGGTATAGATCCGGCCGCAAGAACCGCTCTCCACAGGATGCTGGAAGCAACAATGGGTGAGAGCACAAGGTATACAACGGCAGCCATCGTGGCGCCGAACCCCCACATGAGTCCGAATCCGAACGCAAGAGTCTTTCCGCGATCCCTTGCGTTTGAATGTTCGGCCATGATCATCGGAGAAAGAACGTAATCTGCCCCTACGCCAAGCCCCAGTATGAATCTTATCGCTATCAGGAAGATGATGTTAGGCGAAAACGCCTGCACCAATGCTCCTATGCCAAGTATCACAACGTCCAAGCCGTAGAATTTCTTTCTGCCTCTCCTTGCCAGCTCTCCAAAGAGTATTGAACCGACTGCAGCACCAATGAGTGCTGAACCTGCCAGCAGGCTTATATACAGCACATAATTGGGTGAGCTTTTGCCAATTCCGTAGAATGATAGCACCATGACGAGTACAAGCCCTATCGATGACAGGTCGTATCCGTCTGTAAAGACACCCATTCCCGTCGTTATCATCGATTTGAGATGGAACCATCCAAATCTGTTCTCATCAAGATCTCTGTAAATGTTTGCCATCGAGAGATCAATTTATGAATACGATATTGTCTTTGTCCCAATAATATATATAGATATATAAACCTTCCAATCAATATATAGAATAGAACTGTGACAATGAACGTACCTGAACGAACGGTCAATTTCAAGAATCCGGAAATTTATGATGGAAAGATCATCTTAGCTATAATTTTACGTTAGCCAAAAAATATTGTTATATTATAAAATAATTTTATGAATTTATTCCTCCCTCAAACATCTCCAGATTGATTGTAGGCGTTGCAGAAAGCATGCCGGATCCGATCTTGAATGCAATGTATATTGTAGATCCCTTGTGAACGTGGTTAAAGGTGAATGTATACGATCCGGTAGCATTCAGATAGGCATCTTCGATGGTGACAGAGGGTGTGGTGGTTTTAGCCGGTGATGAAGGTGGTGGAGGTGGCGTGGAATGGGGTGGAGGAGGTGGAGGTGGCGGTGGTGGAGCGGGTGGTCCGCCTGGCGGATCAGCAGCTATATTTGTTCCATTGAATATGAACGTAGCATTGCTGAAATATATGACAGAGCCAGCAGCAAATGGACTGATCACCGACAGAATTATAGTAAAATTACCATACTGCGTATTTGTAAAGTTTATGTCGAGAACATTTATTTCGTAGATTGTTTCATTGGTGGAGTATCCTATGGTCATATTTCCCAGAATTTCCTGAGGGCTGTACTTGTTAGGATGCCATCCAAACCCCACACTAGTATTCGCCGCCATATAGTTGCTTCCAGGCTGTATGTAGAATTGCGGTCCGATCTGTACCCCTGTTCCGCCGCTGAAGCCAACGACAAGAACGTCTGCAACCGCCACAGCCGGCAGTACGGTTGCAACCACTGCTACCAATACCAATATCATTTTTCTATTCATCATTCAGTCTCCCGACCAGTGGGCCGACTATTATAAAATACCAATATGATAATAACGATGTAGGAAAACAAAATATGTATTTATCTTATTGAGAAAAAACCTGAAAATAATTTGTGGCCAACATTGCGATCTTTCAATTCTACCTGCTTGAAAAACGTTAATCTCTGTCATTTATTTTTCCTATTTTGCCAAACATTAGATTGGTCCCGTACAGTTATAATCACAATGTAATGCCTGCGGATAAAAACTGTGACTATTTTGATAATTCAGTTTATTTTGATAATTCAGTTCAACTGTTTCAATCATAAATCAGAAGGCTTGGTAAACTGCCTTCAATAAATGATTTTGAGCAGATAATAAATATTCCGTATTCTGGTGTACTGCTCTTCCTGAAGCTCTGGTCTTTTTGCTCTACATTTGTAAAATCAGATTTACTCCTGATAACGGATATTATGATCCCGATACTGATATAATGTTTCGACAGAGAAGCTACATTCATCTTATCAATTATATAACATAAATGTGCGCTAAATCATGGGCCTGGCCGGATTCGAACCGGCGATCTTCTCCGTGTGAGGGAGACGTCGTAGCCACTGGACCACAAGCCCTTCTTACCCTTATAGATCGGATAGATATAGATTTTTCAATCGAAGTGACGCTTCATAAATTATCGGCTTCAGGATAAAAATTATTAACATAAAAACGATATTTGAATGTGCCCGGAAAGCAGCTGACGCTATTCGAAGAGGATAACAATGAGGTCAATTGCAAATTCTGCGAGATAATCTCAGGAAAAATAGCGTCAGAGATAGTCTATTCCGATGAATATTTTGTTGCGTTCCTTGACTATAAGCCGCTCTTTAAGGGACACACTCTGCTTGTTCCAAGAAAGCATTTCGGAGACATATACAATATGGACGACCTAACCCTTCAGAGAATGATGAAGACCGTAACACTCATATCGATGGCTGTGGAAAAAGCCACAATGTCAGATGGCACCTTCATAGCGATAAATAACAAGGTAAGCCAGAGCGTTCCTCATGTGCATGTTCACATAGTCCCCAGGAAGCATAAGGATGGCCTCAAGGGTTTCTTCTGGCCTAGGCAGTCCTATGCCGAAAACGAGGAGAAAATTTATGCTGGCAAGATAAGGTCGCAAATTGAGGCACTCATAACCGGTAAAGCATGATCAGATTTTTCATACAGTAAATAATCAGCAATCGTGGCTAAGCTATACCCTTTATTTGTGGCCAGCTCGTCCTTTTTCCTGAGTTACTACGTCCGGCTTTCATGGACCATTCTCTCCGTATACATGCCATTCAAACCTACGGTATCTGAAGAAGGAATGGCCTTCGCAATTTTCTTTGTAGGCTATGTCATTGTGCAGATACCGTCTGGATTTGTATCCGATAGGTTTTCAGGCGGTATGGTCATAGCATTGTCGCTCATAGGTCTGGCCGCCTCCTCCATCATGTCCGCCCTTTCTCCAGACATCCTGTGGGAATACATTTCGAGCCTGATTATGGGTTTCACGGCCGGATGGATATATCCGGCATCGATAAACATAATGAACCATTACTACAGAGATAGGAAGAGCATTTATGTGGGATACTACAGTATAGCGTGGCCTCTGGCGATCGTGGTATCCGGTTTTGCCCTTCCATCTCTTGCCATGGCAGTCGGATGGCAGTGGGGATATTACTCATCCGCTATCGCATCGTTGATGGTAGCATTCATGGCGCTGAGGCTAAAAACAGGTAGAACAGGATACAGGATAGATCTTTCGCTGATCAGAAACAGGAATGTTATCCTACTGTCCCTGGGAGGATTTTTATTTTTTCTATCATACAGGTCGCTGACACTCTATGCATACAAGTATTTTGTTTCAATAGGGATAGATCCTGTTATAGCCGGCCTGATATTTTCTTCAATGGCGATCTCAGGTATATTTTCAACTTCCTTTTCCGGCTTTCTGATATCGAGGATCGGAACAAAGAATGCTGTTGTCATTTCTCTGATCTGCTATGGCCTTCTCGTGTTAGCATTCTCCGAGGTGAGGTCTGATCTGCTTCTCATAATCATATCGCTTGTTATGGGATTCTTCAGATTCATAATAACACCGGGTAACTCTGGCCTTGCGATAGATATTGGTAGGGAGAGGGCCGGAAGCGTTTCAGGAATAGCCAATATGTTCTGGCAGTCAAGCGGGATAATCGGACCTGTTATCTCGGCCGCCATGATCATAGCCTTGGGTTTCAGAAACCTCTGGACTGCACTTGCATTAATAGTGTTTCTCTCCGGCTTGACCTATTATTTCATTGATATATCATTCCATGCAGCAGCTCATCATGCTGATATCACGGAGAAATGATTGTGCAGCTAGCTTGATCCCTTCATTCACAGTTGGAAATACATGCGGAGTATCTATCAATTGTTCCACAGTTATTGCCGAATTGATGATAACTGAAGCTTCGTTGATCATATCTGCAGCACTTTCAGCGACTATCTGTATGCCTATGATCCTCCCAGTATCATGTTCCGATATCATTCTGATCATGCCCTCTGGATTTCTCAATATTCTTTCCTTTGCCACATCCGAGGTTTCTATCGTTCTGACATCATAATTTATTCCAGCTGAAACCGCATCTTCTTCTGAATATCCGACGTAAGCATATTCAGGCTGTGTAAATATGGCTACAGGAAAACTGGAAATTTCCACTTTAACAGCTTCATGATTGAATATATTCTGTGCGGCGATTACACCTTCTTTTGCTGCAAGCGTCTCAAGTTTATATCTCTGCTTCACAACATCTCCTGCTGCATATATCTTCTTATTTGATGTTCTGAGATCTGCATCCACTATTATCCCTTGTTTGTCATATACAACACCTGTGTTTTCGAGACCAAGATCAACGTTCGGGTATCTTCCAATAGCTACAAGTATTTCATCTGCTTCCAGTTCAAATGAATCCTCGTTTTTATGCACCGTCAACACCTTCGTACCATTTTTTGTATGCACTCTTTCGACGGCCGCTGAAAGCGAGAATTTTACACCATCTTTAATCATTGCATCCATTATCCTCTTCGCCATATCCCTGGGTATTCCCGGCAGTATCTGATCTGCCTTTTCTATTATATGAACGTTCGACCCGAGCCTTGCCGCGGCCTGCCCAATTTCTGATCCTATTGGGCCGGCCCCTATTATGGCTATACTTTCAGGTATTTTTTTCAGATCCCAGAATTCATTGCTTGTTATATAACCAGCATCGTTTAGACCAGGTATATTTGGAATTGAAGGTTTGCTGCCGGTGGCTATAAGTACATTGTAACCGAATAACTCTGTTCCATCCTTAAGTTTTACTTTCCGATCGCCAGTGAATACAGCCCTTGATTTATACAGATCTATATTGCCGTATGATTTGAGGACATCCTCATATTTTTTCATCCTTTCGTTTCTTACGCCAGATCTTATAAAATCAAGTATCTTTGAGGTGTCGGAATGATATGAATCAGCCGTTAGACCTGGATATCTGGGTTCAGATATGTATTTGAAATTTCTTGCTGCAGATATCAGCATCTTGGAGGGGACGCAGCCTACGTTGACGCATGTTCCACCGAGGGGTCCTGTACCTACCATAGCTATTTTTGCCTGACCAGTGGTGATCTCAGAAGCCTTGATCGCTCCTGAGAATGCAGCTGCCCCATATCCTATTATGAGGAGATCGTACTCCTCACTCAATCTTTCTCACCTCTCCTCTGTATCTTGTGGTTCTGAACACTTCCGCATTTTCCAGATCCTCTGGATTAACCTTGCTCTCATCCACCTTCACAACAGCCTTTCCATCTTTCAGCGATACCTCTGCATCCAATACGCCACTAACAGCTTTAAGACCTCTCTTCACCGTAAGGACACAGTCATCGCATGTCATCCCATATATTCTCATTTCTACTCTTTTCATAATTCTGTATTTACAAATAATATATTAATCGAAAAGTTAAAAAAAGTTTACCTGTTTTCATCATGATCCCTCCGGAGTGTTCCTATGGATGAACCGATGTACGCCATAATTTTGCCTCTTTTAAATCAGTGATTCCAATTGTCCGAACATGTTTTGCATACCGATGATCACAAAAATCATTTTCGACTGATATTCAAATCTTTCAGTATATAATTCACAATATATTATAGATTGAGGCTCGCGGAAAACTCATACGGATTAAGATAGATAATAGGCTTCCCTGCATCATTCCATATTTCTATTCTATCACAGCGGATTTTTTTGGCCTGTTTACCTATATTTTAATATTTTTTAAAGATCGCCATGCATCATGAACAGGTCATATCGTATTATATATTTCCTCATCCTATTTGCAATTATAAGCGCCATAAGCTATGTTTTTAAGATCATTCTCCTTGCGCCCCCATTTGCCGTCTCCGCATATCTCATCACGGTAGAGTCCAGAGGTAGGTTTTCCGATCCGAATTCAATCATCGTTTCGTATCTGCTTGTCATAGCACTAACAACCATTTTCCATATATTTCTGGGTGTGCAGTTCCTGTCCATCTATCTGAATGTGAGTCTGATCGCTATATTCATAACACTTTCCAGATTCAGACATCCACCAGCCATTGCACTGGCCATATTTTCATACATAGCACACAACGATATTCTCTTCGTTGAATCTAGCCTTGTGATAGCGGCTATCCTCTGGCTTGCGGATCGCGTTATTTATTACTTATATAAAAATGACAAGAAAACCAGAAACATATGATACATGACCTCACGCCGGCTTTATCGGCACTATGGTGAATGTCAGTATGAACATGATGAGTGAGAACACGCCTATGGCTATGTCAAGCTTTGATATCTTGGAATAATCATTCAGGGCCGGGGGATGAACAAGCCCTGTGAAAACAACAAATATAGCTATTATCCACCAGCCAGTGTAGAAGAAACCGATCGCGAACAGGAAGCCAAGAAATACATATGAAAGAACATTTGCTCTGCTACCAAGAACTCCGCGAACTATATGGCTTCCGTCAAGCTGACCTGCAGGTATGAGGTTCATTGCAGTTGCGAACATTCCCACCCATACTGCGAAGACCATAGGGAAAATCGGACCAGAAAAATTCACGTTCAGCCCTAGAATATGATATATGAGAGGGAAGGTGACCTTGAACGGTATGTAGGCTGGCGGTATTGGCTTCACGACGTTCTGGAAATAATCTGCAACGAACATCAGCGGCAGTGCGGTGAGGAATCCCGCTATGGGGCCAGCTGCACCAATCTCAGCCATGGCCTTGCGGTTAGGGAGCGGATCTCTGAGAGATATGAACGCGCCAAATGTGCCTATTCCTATGGGAAACGGTATGAAGAACGGGAGCGAGGCCTTCACATGATGTTTTCTTGCCACAAGAAAGTGAGCGCTTTCATGGATTCCCAGTATGAGAAGCAATGGTGCAGAGAAGAATATAAAGCCATATCCCCAGAGCCTAAGCGTGTAATATGCACCTTTGGGAACGAAGTTTATGGAGTACTGCGATCCAACATACATAGTTGATAATATTGTGGCAATAAGAAGAATCAGGTTGACAGCATTGCCAAAGTATCTCTGCTGCGGCCTCTTCGTCACCTGTATTATATTTTCGCCGTCACGCAGGATCATAGGAATGAATCCCCGATCTATAAGATCCCTTCTTATGGAGTCGAATGCCTCATCTATATTCGGATTGTCGCTATCGAAAAAGTAGAATTTTACAGAAACAGGATCGACTATAATATCGTAGACATTAACCTTTGAAGTCACGACAGAAACAACGTATCTCAAATCCTCATTCTGAACCTTGATAGTCTGCTCCATTTATCATTACCCGGCGATGAAATCTCTTCCCCGGAAGTAACGAGATACATTCACGTTTCATGCACTCTGACCCTCCGGGGAACTCTTTGCCCGCCTCTGATCGGATTGTCACCGAAAGCTACACCACATATTCTCGATTCGAGGCCCATGGCAGGGCAACCTCTAGTCTCACGTCGTCGTTACCACTCACGATTCATGGAACTAGATGATGAGACAAACCAATATCAAAAATTGATTTAATTACTTTTACATTTTAAATGTATCCGATGCCATATCGCTCTCTTCAGGCTTTATTCGGCAAAGAGGTTGAAGAATGCGAAAACATCCTGTGGCCAACATCAGACAGGGCTATGAGACACGCCATCGAGAATATGGTTATCGCCACGGCCGATATTCTTATGGATCCTATCAGGTATATTATCGTCGGAACCAGAAAGCCGTTTATCGCTGAAAAATTCATGGATGGTCCTATCTTTTCTGGGCTGAGATTTTCGTCTCTGAGGAATCCCGGTATGACTGCATTCACGGCAAGGCCGAAAACTGTGAAGACGATGGCAGCATAAAAATTGAGGTAGAGGAATGCGAAGATGGAGAGGATCATTGAAATGGACGCTATGGAATACAGGGCCTTTCTGAAACCATAGCGCTTTGCCATTATTGGAAATATCATGTAGGCAGGTACAGCTAGAAAATAGGCGATCTCAGATTCCATGAAAGCAGCAGATCCATATATCTGTGGGATTATCTGCAGGACGAAGGCTGGCTCGAACGCCAGAAAGTATATCAAAAAACCGTAAACGGAGAAGTTGAAACCAGATGCTATAACATGCCCTATGTTAACCCGGCGTAGAAGCACACCTATGACCGATAAGGGTATGGCCACCGTGCCAGACATCGAGGCATATCTGTAAGGCAGAACGGCTGATATGGCGGCTGAAAGTATCCAGCCTATTGCCCATCCACCCGTTGTCAATCCTATGATGTGCTGTTTCCTGGTTCTCACAGCAACTTCAACCGCAAATGATGTGGATATCCCGAAGGCTATACCGATTATGAATCTAAGAATTATGAGGATCGGTACGCTGTTCAAAATGGAGATGAAAAACGATGTTAATCCGAGGACAGACATTGAGAGCATGAACGGCGTACCAAGGTACCTGAAACGTGAATAAATATAGGCACCTATGAATCTACCTATATATGGAGAACCAATTATAATGAATGTAGTATAATATGGTATACCAAGAGTTTTTGATATATATGATATGTAAAATGTTGGAGTTACAAGAATAAATGTCGGAATAACATAGCCAATTATAGCCATAATTTCAGATATATGACCATACTGCCTAACAGTGTATGTATTCTGCATATTTTTCTAGACATTTTGTTTAATTATTTAAACATTGTTCACTGCCTTTGATACATATGACGAAACTATTCGCTAGATGGAAGAATAGATTAAGATGTAAACTATTTCGGAGGAATGAGCGACGCCGGTGCATCAGTGCCATACTACAGGAACAGATCGCTGTGGGGAGTAAGTATTGCTGCCTCCGTAAGATCCATAGGCTATGGCGCCACATGGCCCTTCCTCGCCGTATATTTCAACACATATCTCCATATGAGCCTTATCTTTGTGGGCTTCATATTCACCCTCAACTCTGGCATATCAATACTTTTCAGCCTGTTTGCGGGATACATGGCAGATGCCTTCGGCAGAAAAACCACACTGGTAGTTGGCAATGCATCCGGCTTTGTCCTATATCTCCTTCTATCGATATTTGCGCACGGAAATGTCGCACTGATCTCCATACTGTTTATCTTCACCGCATTTTCAGGATCACTTGTTTTTCCCTCTGCTAACTCCATAGTGTCCGATATAACATCCAGCACTGACAGGGAGATGGGATATGCCATATACAGGATAATGGCAAACCTTGGGTGGGCAATAGGCCCACTGATCAGCGCGATCATATTCTCTTATGGATTCTCCTTCATATTTCTCTTTGTAGCTATTGCAAATGCCACCGCAACCATAATTTCTATCATGTTCGTGAATACGAACGCAAGGTTCAGAACACAGAGATCCGGCTTTCTCGTCAGGGATTACACACTATTCTTCTTCAGCATACCTGTGTTTCTCCTCATAATGGTATCGTCCCAGTTTTCAGTCACTCTTCCGATATACATCGTCGATGATCTGCACATAATAATAAGAAACCTCGCATATTTTTATGCTGTAAACGGTATAGTTGTGGTTTTAGGGCAGTATCCCATATCAAGGATGATGAGAAGATATTCGGATCTGTACGGACTCATACTTGGATCCGTATTTTACACCATCGGATATCTGATGGTTTCATTTTCGCATACTCTCTTCTACCTCATAATCGACATGATTGTGATAACAATAGGCGAGAACTTCACCTCTCCAAACATAAGTACCGTGACATCTAAGATCGCACCAAGGGATAAGGTCGGCAGGTATATGGGTTTCATAGGCATGATAAATCAGCTGGCGAGAACAGCTTCACCATCTGTAGGCACATTCATCCTGTATTCCCTTTCATCCTCACCGGTGCTTGTCTGGCCCGCGATAGATGGATTCGGCATCTCAGCCATAATATTATTCCTTATGTTCAAGATATTCTTTGTGGATAGGCATAAAATTGCGGGAAGACCGGTAAATATTTGACTCATCTACGGTTGAGATATTCTCTGACTCCGTCGGTTATGGTGATGCTGCCAAGCGTGATGAGTTTCCCTATCTCGACGTCTATTATTGTCATCGATGCGTTCTTTATGGATAAACCGTAGGTCTCCTCCTCGCCCATCTCTAGAAAATAGGATATAGCAGCTCTGACCGGATCGGAATGAGTAACATAAACGTTTATCCCATCTCTTGAGGCTATGGCCTCAACAACCCTTTTCTGCAGGCTTTCCCATTTCTCCATGCCAAGTTCCTCTCTGACCTTCCCGGTGATGTGGCCACTGTACAGATCATCCTTGAATTCATTTGCTCGCCTACCACGGGCCTTTCCCAGGCCGATCTCAAGCAATCGCTGATCTGTTATGACGTCCTTATTGAAGGCATCTGCAATGACCTGTGCCGTGTCGAATGCTCTTTTTATTGGGCTGGAATAGAAATTCTTTATGTCCAGGCCCTGAAGTTCTTTCGCCGTATGCTGGGCCTGCATTATTCCCCTTTCCGTTAACATATTATTATCAATCGTATCGGATAATATCCCTTTGACATTTATATCGCTCTCTCCATGCCTTATCAGTATAGCAATCTTCATCTGCTCTTAATCACCGATATCTATTAGAAATTTTTACTGAAAAATGGAGAAGGAAGTTTCCGCCTTTGAATTTAAGATATGAAAATTTGATCCGACCGGATGATTCTGCATAATACTCCATACATTATCAGCTTTACATTTGCGCTAAATTTTCGTATTGTGGTAAAAATAAGCGAAACACGGATCATTCCACCAGACGATTATCCTGAAGGTGGAGAACCGGCCCTTTGTACCCCCTTTCTATGGCTATTATACCATATTGATCAAATAACAGACCATAGCCATTATGCAGCTCGTACTGTATGAGAGATTGCATGGAAATTCCGACAGCAGCGGTCTGTTCATAAAATGGATTACACATATCACCTATTATATAGGTAAAGTTCGCCTTCAGCAAGGCGCCAAGATTACCGACCAAATTGTATGAATATAGGAGATAAGCATTTCTGAATTGGAAGTAAGGAGGATATATATTGTTCTGAAGCAGTATGCTAGACGAATGATTCAGATATGCACGCAGGGAAAATACTGCGATTGATGTTTCATTATAATTGAATGAGTATATGGATTCAATATTCCCAAAGCTATTCTGCGAAAAGATTGGGCTTATTGGGCCGAGTAAAAAGTTGACCGCTATTAACATTATGATCAGAGATACCACGATACCTTTCTTTATCTTCTGATTTGATAAAATCCCGCTGCTGGCCATCTTTGAAATCGAGAACGCTGCACCTGCCACTAGCACAGGGGCGAACATAGCAGTATACTGGTAACCGGCGATGAAGTATGCTGCGTTTCCTGAAAAGAAGGAGAATAGAAGATATGGTATTATGGGCAGGATGAGTATCGGGTATCTGAATGCAAATACCCCGCCACCAACCAGCATGAGAGCCACCATAAGTAGTTTTACGTAAACATATTGATCGAGCGCACCAAGTGAAAAAGTAATGTTATATCTCTCCTTCAGATAGATCATCAATGAATGCAAGCTCACCAGATCTATGCTCTGCCCAGATATGATTCCTTTTATATGTTCTGCGATGATGAGATAAATGATAATTAGAATGGAGGAAATGAAAAGGAAAGGAAGAGTAACTATGCTAGTCTGTGATTCCACTTTGTGATGATCGTTCCACAGTTTTTGAAGATATATTGAGATGAGGAGTAAAACCATTATCACTGAGAAGAACGCATGAAGTGATATCGAAAGTGCCAAGAATACCAATGAAAGTATTTTATTGCCTCGCATGAGGAAATAAAAAGTGAATAGATAGAACAATGGAAATAAGGCCATAAGATGAAAATCAAAACTTATTGGGCCAATCAGAATCACTGCGAATTCGAACAATATCATAAGAAGCAGACCCAATTGTCTATGACTTTTGCTTCTGTCAAGCATCTCATATATCATATATGCCGGTACACCAGCAAAACCTATGGCAAACGCCTGAATCACAAGAAGCGTTGTGTTATGAGGATAAACGGAGAAAAACGCGAGCAGCAGGAACATGAAGGGCGAAAAGTGATTCCCCAAGAAGCTTCCATTCAGAAGATTCGTATGGAACAGCGTTCCATGCATTGCACTGTATAATGCTGAAGAATATATTCCAAGATCAAAGCCTGTAGCATCCTGGACCAGATATCGCATTATAGAATAATAAGAAAACAGAATCGAAAAACCAAGGGAAATCAACACCGCCACAACGAAATAAGGATCAGAAAGATGAGTCTTCAATGGCCTGTCTCTCATGCCTGAGAAATATGATCAAGAAAGATATCAAATTTTCCTATTTATACAGCCCATACGATATTTTAGATGAGCCTTCCTATGAAAACCTTTGTCGTGTATTTCAGGACTATCTTTCCATCTTTCTGATTTGTTTTGAACAGATCTTCGAGCCTTGAAATGGCCTCCCTGTACCTCGGATCGCTCTCCTGGAGGCTGTAAGAATTGGACAGATATCTGCCGATCAATCCGTCTAGATCCAGAGCTTGAAAATTGTCCATCTGATAATAATCATAGTCGTAATCAAAAAAACTGTATATCCTTTCAGCAGGTATGGCTGTGCTTCCAGTGCCGTGATATCCCTTGCTGAATTCCCGCACCAGCTCTTCATACTGCTGGGTGAATGGATCACGCACATCCCTGTCGTTCCAGATGAGTACAACCATGTTTGGTGCCTTCAGTATCCTTCTGAATTCCCTTTTAGCTCTATCCATATCGAACCAGTGAAAAGCCTGGCCAGCTGTGATGACGTTCACAGAATGATCATTGAGGTGAGTTGATTCGGCCTTGCCGACAACGAAACTTACATTGCTATACGAAGAAAGAATCTTCTTCGCGACTGCCAGCATATCTTCGTTGGGATCAACACATATTACTGGATTTCCATTTTCAAGGAACAATCTTGCAAGTATGCCGGTACCGCAGCCTATATCTGCGATAACCATATCCTTATTGAAACCGTATTTCTCCTTAAGAAGCCTGATTATCTCTATGGGATAAGCTGGCCTGTATTTCGAATAATTTTCTGCCTTACCTGTAAAATCGCCTTCTGCAACCATCCATTTTACCTTTTCAATACCATGACCAATTTGCCTTCCGGCTTGAGCCTAATATCTCATCAGATATGCACTTAGACCTAATCACGACGATATCGATGCATACGGATCTGCAACGGACTCCAGCGCCGTGCACTTATTGGTCATGCATCTTAATCATCGCAACTGGGATCATACGCGGAATTTACCCTTGACGGGATCTTAGCATCTCCTTTCAGTCTAGAGCCGTCTGCCTGTATGGGTATATTCTGACTGTAGTGGCCCTATTTCTATCAATATCGCAAAATTTTTATTAAATCTTTCCGTTGATAGAGATCGGTATCCCTCATTGCTGAGCGTTAGAATTTTACCGATCCACTCATAATTCTAACTTTGCCTATAAAAGAAAGAACATCTTCATAAGAAGCCACTGGAGGGCATCGATCCCCCGACCTGCTGATTACAAGTCAGCTGCTCTACCAACTGAGCTACAGTGGCTTATCCGTCAGGAAATTCAATTTTTGTATATTATTTTATCTTAACCGATGCTTCAAAAGATCTCTGAGGCCTCTCCAAAAACAAGCGGTATGAGCATCTCGCTTTCTGAAAGACCGCCATGCATACCCTTCATATGTGAGTCGCGCAAGCCGGGGAGCTTGTACCAGATCATATCGTTTCTGGGTGGTACTATGAGGAGATTTCCAGCACGACGGAGCGCCAGATCGCCTGTCATATGAGGCCCGAAAAACTGCTGTGATACTATATTTTCCACAAGATCCACCAGTGCGCCCTGAAAATGCTTCTTTGCGTATTCAAGGACGTCATCAAGATGATCCTTCTTTATGAAAAGAAAAACATCCCTTGGACTGCCAACTGGCGGGATCTTGTATCTGCCGTCGCTCTTCAATGAACCGAATATCTTCCTCTTGTCGTTCAGAAATATGGTCCTGGATGGATCTACCTGAATATGACCGTGATCCGACGTTATCACTATCAGCGTATTTCTCAATTTATCCTTTGGAATCTGCCTGAACATGTTTACTATCATATCTGATATTGTGGAGGCTTCTGTCCTGTACATCTCACTTTCTGGCCCGTAGACATGACCGATGTGGTCGATATTATCCACATAGAAGTAATAATAATCGTAGGCACCTTTTAAAATGGCATCTCTGAGCAGGATCAGGCCATCAGTGATGTACGAATATCCCACTATATCCGATCCGTTCTGCACAAGCTTTGTATACTCTCCATTGACTATGTTTGACTTGAGAAATGATACGCTGCGTATCCCTTCAGATCTCAACCTGTGAAATATCGTCTCTCCCCGGAACAGATTTGCCGGGTTCATCGATTCGAACCTCTTTCTGTATCTCCTGATAATGGGCCTGTATGGAAGCGTGAGTGCGACCGTCCTTGCCTCATCAAAGTAAAGTATCCATTCAAGCAATCCGTGATCAGAAGGCGGTAGACCCGTATTTATCGTTGTGTTGGCTGCCGCAGTCGTGGATGGAAATACCGTAGTTATAGGACACACATAGCCGTTCTCCACGAACGCATCCCTCAGTTTTGACCCGTATGATGGATCCATGAATTTATCATAGCCAAAGCCGTCAAGATAAAAGAAAACCACCTTATCGTATGATCCCTTAAAGTACGTGAATATTCGGTCATCTATTCGGGCCTGATTGCCTATGCCGAAGACCTCCAAAATTGAGTTAGGAACGTTGTAGAGATTGAAGCCATTGTAATTGGGTTTTATCCTCTCTTCGTCAATCCTGTTTGCTGTGGCCTCCCTGTATGTGTCTATGATCATAGCGGCAGATCGCTTTATCCATTATAAATATGAGGTGTGATAGGAAATGTATAGAAAATATATAGCAATGTAATCTGCCATGTATATTGACCATCTTTATATATTTCCAAGGGATTATTCACTTTCCCCGGTGAAATGATGAGCAGGATCGTAATAGCCTTGGGAGGAAATGCACTCCTTCAGAATGGAGAAAAGCGGGACTACGAAACGCAGTATGATCACGCCTACAGGACGTTTGAGAACCTGAAATCGGTGACGGAGAACAATGAGGCCGTCATAACGCACGGAAATGGCCCACAGGTTGGAGATATACAGCAGAGCCATGATATTTCAGGAATACAGGCTCATCTGCACCAGAGCGTGGCAATGTCGCAGGGATACATAGGTGAGATACTTGCCAATGCATACAACAACATAAGGACCAAATATGGATTGCGCAAGAACATCTTCACCATAATAACCAGGACCGTCGTGGATGAAGACGATCCGGCGTTCAGTAATCCGGAAAAACCAATTGGCCGATATTACAGCGATGGAGAGCTTGGAGAGGCCAGGAAGAATGGATGGACAATGAAGAAATTCAAGGACGGCTGGCGCAGGGTGGTGCCATCTCCTGATCCAAAAGAGATAGTTGAAGAGCCTGTCATAGAATACCTGCTTCATAATGGAAATCTACCCATAGCGGTTGGCGGTGGTGGGATTCCTGTCGTCTACAGAAATGGTGTCATGTATGGCATAGACGCAGTAATAGATAAGGATCTGGCATCATCCGTTCTAGCCACTGCAATAGGTGCAGATTTCTTCATGATACTGACAGATGTTGATCATGTCTTCGTAAACTACGGAAAACCCGATCAGAGATCGCTTCACGAGGTACGGGTTGATGAAATTGAAAAATACCTTAAAGATGGACAGTTCGGGGAGGGCAGCATGAAGCCCAAGGTCATGGCGGCGATCAGGTTCATAAGGAACGGCGGCAAGAAGGCATTCATAACATCCATAGAGAACAGTGTCAATGCGCTTTCAGGCGGAAGCGGGACGGTCATTGTACGATGACGAAGTCCCTGCCATCCTTTTTCATTCTTCCGAAAACAACGAAATCGTTCAGTATCTCCTCTATGTTCAGAGATGAGACGTCGAGATCGTAATCTTCCTTCAGTATGTCTATGACCTCGTCAGGATTGACCTTATCGGTGAGTGATTTCCTTATCAGATTGTTGAGGTCTTCATAAACGTTCCATGGGAATATGAACCATGCCCAGTTCTTCTCGGTTATGAGATCCGAGTAATAATCTGGAACGAATTTAGATCTGCTTATGTGTAGCATTGTTGCGCTCCTCAACTCCTTCGGCTTGAGGGATTTGACATACTCATAAGCGAGGCCCATACTTTCTCCGGTATCTGTAATATCATCAACAACAAGCACATTCTTGCCAGATAGATCGGTGCTAATCTTGGTTTTCAACACAGCTTCTCCATCCTTTGTTGCGGTTATGCCCCAGTGCTCCGTTTTCACGCTGAGCAGATCCTTGACCCAGAGCCTGTCGGAAAGGATTCTTGCTGGTACCAGACCTCCCCTCGCAATGCCTATGATCGTATCAACCTGAAATGATGCCTGTACCTTTCTGCTGATGTTTCCACACCACCTGTCTATGTCAGCCCAACTGACAAGGGTGGCCTTGAACTTGTTAGCCATGATATCGTGATTATGTGAATGCGTTTAATTCTTTTTGTCTGCATGGTCAGAGGCTTTGCTGCATACGGCGGATGCTATTAGATTAGCTATCCTGACTGCGTCTGCATTCGTATACCATCTCATAGTTCGAACTGCGCGATCCATGCTGACCCATTCATATGCATCATGTTCCCTGTCAACATTGTTGGATATATCGATGGGACATGAATCCCTTACACGTATGGCATAAACATACTCTATGAAATCCATCTCATGGGCTCTGAATCTGAAGGCCATGATCCTGTGAGCGATATGCATTATGCAATCGCTGCCTATACCAGTTTCCTCTCGAATCTCCCTCAAGAGTGCCCTGCCCAGATCCTCACCTGGCTCCACATTTCCGGTGACATTCTGCCAGAAATCGCCGTGTTCCTTATTTCTGTGCAGTATCAGGAATTCAGGCCATTTTCCGCATCTGTAGATAACCGCCTGTACCTTAACGCCCGTTCTTGTGCTTGACATAGCTGCGTTAAATCATGGCATCTAAAAAGGTTTACCGAACTTCGAATGTGCATTCTGGAGTTCTGATCCATCAGACTAAGGGTTTGGGTTTCTCCAGTTCAGCCGTATCAGCAATATCTATAAATCATGTCTAACATTACATGACCGTGTCGATCGAAGCCGTTGATATGGTTATTCCTCCTGAAGCCAACATAATAGTGGGCTACTCCCATTTTATAAAAACTGTGGAGGATCTTAATGAGATAGTGAGAACGCACGTGCCGGGTGCAAAATACGGAATAGCGTTTTCAGAGGCAAGCGGTGACAGGTTGATACGGTTTGACGGCAATGATGCGGATCTTGTCAAGGCATCCATAGAGAATATACAGAGAATTTCGGCTGGACACACCTTCGTTATACTAATAAGGAATGCATATCCCATAAATATACTGAACGCAGTCAAGATGTGTCAGGAAGTCGGAACGGTCTTCGCTGCCACGGCAAATCCTCTGCAGGTCATACTGTATAGGGGCAAAAACGGCAATGGTGTGCTTGGCGTGATAGATGGATATTCCCCGGTGGGCGTCGAATCTGATGAAGACAAGATGAAACGCAGGGAATTCCTCAGAAAGATAGGCTATAAGGAATAGGGCCCGTAGTGTAAACGGATATCACAGGGGCCTCCGGAGCCCCTAATCCGGGTTCGATTCCCGGCGGGCCCGTTATGTGATGTATGGATGGAGATTTCCAGATGGAAAGATACAGCGGAAGGATTTTTGATAATCATTTTCACCTCAATCAGGCTTCTGATTTCGCAGCAGCTGTTCGCATATTCCGCAGCGCTGGTGGAACCTCACTCAACATCACCAATCTGCCCTCTCACGACAGGAAGGAGAATTATTACGAGAGGCTGTACAGAGAAACAATACGCATTGCAGACATTGTTAGATCTCAATTCGGTGTGGAAACTCTGGTCACGATAGGCCCATATCCATTCGATTACTTTTTCTTCGATCAAGCGCAAATGGATCCGATGGAGACGATGAGACATGGACTTGATCTCGCGGCTAGATATATAGGAGAAGGTATTGCAGATGCCATTGGTGAAATAGGCTTTCCGCATATTCCACAATCAGATGAGGTGATGCAACAATTCTGGGAACTGCTTGATTATGCCATGGCTGTAGCGCATGATGTCAAGGCACCACTGGTTCTCCACACCTTCGATCTGTCCTGTGACGATTATATTCGACTGGAAAAGAGAGCAAATTCCTATGAAAATGTAATGCTGGTTAAGCATCATGCTAGGCCAGAGGATCTATCATGCAATACATCCATCTTCAGGTCTATACCAGCTAGTCGCAGGGCGATAAGGGAGGCTTTGAAAATTTCAAGAAATTTTATGATGGAGACGGATTTCATCAACGATCCGAACGATATGAATAAGTTCCTTCCTCCGGACAGCGTACCGAAAAGGGCTCAGATGATCCTTCAGGAGTATGATGACGGTGGTGAAATACTCAACAGGATCTTCAATGAGATCCCGGAATCAGTCTATCAGAGACTAAGAGATCACCAGTAATCTTCGTTTACATACTCATCATAGAGATCCGCGAGCTGATTCTTATTCATCTCTTCATACTTCATTATCGATCTCAGAATTGGCTCTACTTTGGTCCCGCTGTATTCTGTACTCATTATCTGAAGGGCCCTATGGAGATCATCCTCTTCCTTTATAGACTTCAGCAAAACGCTTCTTATATCTGATATCTCCTTCACATCTGCGTTTCTCACGAGATGCTCAATCATCTGATAACTTCTTGACTCAGGCTTGACTGCGTCAAATTCTCCAATTTTCAACGCTTCCTCTATCTTCTTTCTGCTCTGCATCTCCAGATCTGCCACCTTCATCAATATGTTCCTTACATGATCTGGAAGATTGGAATTTGCAATATTTCTATACGATCTTTCTCTCTGGCTTTTCAATTCAGCAAGGCGCTTCAGCAACACCTCGATAACCTCATCATAACTATTTCCTGATATGGTTTTGTATTTATGTGTCATGACAACAAATATCATGAATTCATGGTTAATAAGCTTTGCTATAACAACAGAAAGTCATTGGTATAACAACAGAATAATTATCAATGCATTTATAGAATGGTGCAAAATCAATTCTCCTCCTTAAATCTAATGAGAAACTGGCATCTCCATGCATGCAAAAGCTTCATGAACAGTACATATTAGCGACTGATCATGACCGCCCAGGAGCAGTATGCGACGGCCAGACTCACAGCAGATCACGGAACATAAGGTTAATTCTAAATATTTGGTTTCAATAGCGTTAGGTCAATTTGATGGGCGCATGGCCTAGCCTGGATAGGGCAACAGCCTCCTAAGCTGTAGATCAGGGGTCCAAATCCCCTTGCGCCCGTATCCCGAGTTTTAGCATTAACGCTGATGATTATGATATTCTCAATCATGATGTTTATTGGCAGATCATATTGATCTCAGCAATCCTCTGCATGCGGAAAGATTCTCGAAAATAGTTAAACGTTGATACAGAGGCAAGTTCAATGAACAAAAGCAAAAACCCATTCATGGAAATTTGATGGATAAGGCGTATACTTTGTGTGTTGTCTTTTCAATGGCCGATTCAGCATTTGAATTGAAGTTCATCCTGTTAGGTGCTGATTCGTCAGAATATTGAGGCTATGTAGTCCACTATGCTTCCAAATATCCTTTCGTTCACCATGGACGGTTTTCTCCAAGAGAATATTGAAGGCTCAAGATAGCACGATAGAGAGCATTTGTTGCATGATTCGTAGGGCTTCCAATCATATGTGTTCCATAGATTCCTTATATCTGTCTCCCAGACTTTCTTATCGCCGGCATATTCATTCAGAACGTAGCAGGGCATGACGATCCTGCCCTGTGGATCTATGTTCACTGTTGACCACGGCCTGCAAGCCCACTGTATTCCATAGTACCATGAGTTGACAAGCGTTTCAAAATATTCCCTGGAGTTAACTATCGGTGCACCATCTTCCTTCATCTTCTTCAAATCTAAAAGAAGATTGTAGAGCTTCTGCCTATCCGGCGAAAGTTTGTCGGCTGTGCTGTAATCATAAGAAACCTGTATATTGATCCCAACGCGGAGTTCCTCGGCCAGATTCACAACGTATTTAATATCGTCCATATTTTTTGTGGTTATGGTTGTGCTCATGGCAACTGGCACATACTTCTTTGCCTCCTTTATACCCTCTATGGCGTGATCGAATGAACCGTCCACACCACGCTGGTCATCATGTGTTTCTTTGCGGCCATCAATGGAAACGAAGAGGTAATCTAGGTATCTTGCAATTGATGATGCACGATTCTTGAGCAACCATCCATTGGTCACCAGAGACGTGTGGAACCTCCTGTGCGATTCCCTTAGTATATCCTCAAGATCGTTTCTGAGCAGTGGTTCGCCACCTTCGAAGCCCATGAAAGATACTCCTGCCGAAGCCAGAGCATCCATCATCTTGATCTCATCGTCCAGTGAGAGTAGTGTTTCATCCTTCCTTCTCCAGAAAGGGCACATATCGCACCTGAGATTGCAGGTGTAGAGGAGCTTGTGTCCGGCTATAAATGGAAGCTTCTTTCCGGACAGCGTGTAAAGCTTCCTCTTTATTGTTCTCCCGATAACGGGTTCGATTATGGCCATTAATTTATCAATCAAATTAAATATTTAAACTTACGTTAATTGCTTTCCAGCTGAATCCTCAAATCAATCATCTCAGCAAAGAAACCTATGCCTGTACGATTAAAGGCTGTACAGCCCATATTCCTGCTTATCTTGAATTTTTAACAACAATCCCAAACGAAGAAGACACGTGAATCTAATCGTTGAAGCAGTTTATTCTTGAAGCTTCTTCCGAACACCTAACTTTTCCATAAACAATAATATATGTCATGATGGGATAGCGTATCATGAAGATAACGGTTGCACATACCCCTGATCCAGACGATGCCTTCATGTTTTATGCCATGTTTCAGGGCAAGATAAAGACAAAGCTGCAGTATGAGCAGATAATAAAGGATATAGAGACCTTGAACAAGGAATCTATGGATGCCAGGTATGAGGTTACTGCCATTTCAGCCAACGGATACGTGCAGGTCAGCGACAGATATATGCTTACCAGATCTGGAGCGAGCTTTGGAATAAGCTATGGCCCCATCGTGGTGGCTGCTCATAATGTGGATCTTTCCAGGGCAAAAATGGGTGTGCCTGGATATATGACATCATCATATCTTCTGTACAGAATGTTCGGACCAGAGGCTAAGGATTATATTGAAATAAGGTTCGATAAGATCCCAGATGCAATACTTAGTGGGGATATTGATGCGGGTATACTCATACATGACGAGCAGTTGACCTACGAAAAACACGGGCTGAAGAAAATATTCGATATATATGAAGCATGGAGAGAATACGCCGGAAATCTACCAGTCCCTCTTGGGTTTAACGCAATAAGAAAGGATCTTCCCAAACAGACGATAGCGGATTTCCTAGACGATTTCGAGCGATCAATAAGGTATGCTATGGCGCATGAGGATGAAGCGGTAAGATATGCGATGCAGTATGCGAGATACACGGATATGGAAATGGAGAAGAAATTTGTAAGGATGTACGTGAACGATCTTTCCATCGATTTCGGAGAAACCGGCCGAAAGGCTCTGGAACTTTACTATAAACGCGCTGAGGAAAAAGGCCTTATAAAGCCATTCAAACCTGAAATCGTCTGATTTTTCTTTTTATATGGATTTTTAAAGTTTAAAAAGTGCCGACTGTTAGAATATTTTCAAATGGAAGACATTCTCTGCGGAAGAAGCATCGCGAACATCAATGTGAGGGGTGACTGGATTTCTGCAAATGCAGATGGATCTCACCTGAAGTCCTATCTGAAGTCCGAGTAAGTATTCAACATGAGAAGTTGCGTCAGGACTATCTACCGTATCAATCCGAAATGCTTGAAAATATCATCGATTTCCTCTCCATATGAATAGTCTGAAACATAATCGCTCATGGACCTTATGTTATCAGTTGCATTTGCTGGGCATGCTTTCCTGACCGGAAGCTGAAACATAGGCATATCATTGTTTGAATCCCCGATTACAAGTATTTCATCAAAATTCAAAGAGTACTTCTCCCTGAGTTTTTTCACCGCGAAGGCTTTATCCTCACCCGCATTCATCAGATGCCATGAATAGCCGCTATAGAATATCACGAATCCTCTAGCTTCAGCCTCACGGCGAACATAGTCAACATCCTCTGGATCTATATCGAAGCCTGTTGAGGCTTCTCTCCATTTGTTGGTGAGTATGCTTCTCATTGACGTCTTCTTTGACATCTCCTCCAGAAATTTGTTTGTGCCCTCATTGCTGAAGAATTTCTGTATTGAACCGTCATTATCATACATTATACCGCCATTTTCGCCGAAAACTGGACCGTTTATTCCAAGAAATATCTTCAGTGCATAGACAACTGGAATTACGTTGCCACTCAACAGTGATACAAGCAGGCCGTTCTTCTCGGCTTTTCGAATGCTCTGAATGGCTGATGTTGATATGAGGCGATCTTTATCGGTCAATGTTCCGTCGACGTCTATTGCGGCTAACCTGATCATGCGTGGAAATTGTTATGATACTAATAACGATTATTGAATGTTGATAACAAAAAAGGATATTGAGGCAATTGCGAGATCGCGCATAGATAAGCTGCATCGTTATGCATTGAACACAGGCGATAGAAGATATATAATTCAGATGGAAAGAATAGCCAAAAGAATGGACATAACATTACCGGCGATCATTAAAAGGAGTTACTGCAAAAGATGCAAGAACCCTTACAGAGGCGAGATCATCAGAATAAAGAAAAATCTTGTAACTGTAAAATGCCCTGTTTGTGGAGATATAAGGAGGTTCCAGATCAATCGCTGACTGTTTCTATCTCAAACAGCACGTTGAAACCGGCGAGGGTGGCATGTATCTTATCGGCAAACCAGATGGCGTCCTCTGGTGTTGCGCCGTTTCCCCATTCATAAACCATATCCTGCTCTCCTATGACTGGTTTGAAACCAAGCGATCTAAGCCTGTTTATGACCTCACTAGGTCTCGCACCTTCGCTCGAGAATGAGACCTTTATGTAAGTTTTCATTGATATCCATGGGTCATTTTCACTTAATATAAAAGATTTGTTCAGTCAAAATGGATAACATATATAGGATTAGGTAGAATTTATTCATATAAAATTGCAATTTGTCTATTTTCTAGAAATTTTTATATCTTTTTATAAAGCGATAGCGCCTCTCGAATCGAGCAAATTTTTTAAATTTTGTTTTGATTAACATCCATCGAAATTCTGCCTCAAAAGTGTTGAAGATGAAACCTATAATTGTGAAAAAGGGCGATATAAGGAGGCTTCTTAAAGAGAGCGGTGAGATCGATGGCAATGATGGGCGCATATCCGTGGCAGCCAGGATACTCTATGAGTTCGGAGATCGCATAGTATTTGTGAAGGCCTATGAGAATGAAGACATAGATCTGAAGATAAAAAACAGGAAGAATGATTACAGATACGTGAAGGTCATAGGCTCACAGAATGGAGAGTTTCACATAATAGATCTTCCCATCGGAGAAAGAAAAATTGGGACGGATACTTTATATAACAAGATCATTTCAAGCGAAACGTTTGGATCAGGCATAAGAAATGAAATTCTGAACATGATAAGCTTCGAGATGAAGCGAAGAAATTCAATATGGATACTTGTGGACAAGGAGAATCATGCATATTATCCATTTACCACACATTCAATAACGGAAATAATCCTCCATGACGTGGAATACAGATTTGAGAGAGGTATGATTGAAAGGACTATTGAGATAAAGGTTCCAGTACAGTTCATAGATAACTACTGGCAGAGATACCTGAAGTCAAAAAATAGAACACCAGGAGAAGTTTGGGCGTCTATGATCGTGCAGTAATACTGTGAGCTGTTCCTCGCCTAAGCATCGTATCTTACTTTCGAGGAGAGATCTCTGATTCTAAGGGCATATTCCGTATAAGCTTTACATCGTAGATATGTACAGGCGTATTTCCGAACTGCAACATCCATAATGTTATCGGTCATGTAAAATTTTAATGAAATCTTATAATCCGTAATTCTAATAACTATTTATACAAATACTGTATTATATTATTAACTATGAAAGCAAATGCTGTATTAAATCTACTACGAATATCATGAAAGACGCTTCATGTATACGCCTCAACGGGGAAAAAAGTTCATTGGAGATAGGCTATGAAAACGATGAGAACTGAACAGATCTTTATCCATGATAATGGCGTAATATCCAGAATGTGCCATGTATCAAAGAACCTATATAATCAGGTAAATTATATCCTAAGAAACCAGT